>JALNZJ010000018.1 GCA_023229485.1 bacterium
AAAGGGTAGCTGCTTCTAAGCTAACCTCCTAGCTATCTGAGAAATTTCACCTCCTTGCTAACACTTAGTATAAATTTAGGGACCTTAGATGACGATCTGGGTTGTTCCCCTCGCGACTACGGGACTTCGCTTCCGCAGTCTGACTCCCTTCGCAAAGTTCCTGGCATTCGGAGTTTGGTAGAAATGCCTAGCTTGCGCCGCAGCATCTCTTCCAGTGCTCTACCTCCAAGAACGTGGCCGAAGAGGCTAGTCCTAGAACTATTTCGGGAAGAACCAGCTATTACCAAACTCGATTAGCTTTTCACTCCTTACCACAACTCATCCCAATGCGTTGAACGACAAACGGGTTCGGACCTCCACTCTTATTTCTAAGAGCTTCATCCTGGTCATGGCAAGCTCGTCTGGCTTCGGGTCTTTTCCCACCAATTTAATTTTTCGCCCTTTTAAGACTTGGTTTCCCTGTGCCTCCGCGCCATAAGCGCTTAGACTAATTGGTAAGAAAAACTCGTTGGCTCGTTCTGCAAAAAGCACGCCATCACCGGATATAAATATCCAGCTCTGACTCATTGTAGGCATAATGGTTTCAGGTTCTATTTCACCGCCCTCCCGGGCTACTTTTCACCTTTCCCTTACGGTACTGGTTCACTATCGGTGACCAAATTGTATTTAGCCTTAGCGGGTAGTACCGCTGGATTCCCACCGACTTGTCTTGGTTCGATGGTACTCAGGAAAAACAGCAAGAAGCACAAATTAATTTTTATTTACAGGACTATCACCTGCTATGGTTACTCTTTCCAGAGTATTCAACTAAGTAACTTGTTTATTTAACTTCCTCTAACTGAATAGACGCTGTTCCCCTACAACCCCTATCTATGTAAAACATAAATAGGTTTGGGCTCCTCCCCTTTCGCTCGCCGCTACTTAGGGAATAAACATTTGTTCTCTTTTCCTCCGCCTACTGAGATGTTTCACTTCAGCGGGTTCGCTTCATTATGATAATCTTGTTACCAAGATTGGGTTTCCCCATTCGGAAATCTCCGGATCAAAGGTTGTTAGCACCTCCCCGAAGCTTATCGTAGCTTACCACGTCCTTCATCGCGTTTGGTCCCGAGGCATCCACCATTTGCCTATAAAAAAATGTTGACCTATTTTAACTAGCAAATAATAACTCTATTCTCTTTGAAAATCTATTAACTTTTCAAGCTACTATCCTTAAGCACAGAAAAAATCCGCATATAAAGGCGGTTTGTCAAACTAAAGTTCCATCCCGCTTTTTTATTAAATTTTTACTTGCTTTTTTGAATTACAATAAACACTTTAATCTATAAAAAAACATTTGTCAAGTTTTTTATTTATCTGAAATATTTAGTATTTTGAGAGTATTTTTTTATGATTTTTAAGGTGCTATTTTTTCGTTAATATATATTAAAAATGATGATTCGTTTATTGTTTTTATCTGATAAAACTTAAAATAAATATCATGTAATAATTTAATAAAAAATAATTGGAATCGTTATTAAAAATTATAATAAAAAAATATTTGAAAAACAAAATCCGCTTTCGCGGATTTTATTAATTTACTATTTTACAATCTTTACATTATCGAGGCCACTTTCTTCAAATTCATCTAAGAATTGGTCTTCAATTTCCATGGCTTTTTCAAAATCATCGTCATTGTCATTATCAAAATCTTTTCCATACTTTTCTTTGAAGCCAAGCACTGCAAGTTCCCATGCTAGTCTTTGATACATATCAGTTTCGCCATATTCGTTTGCCATATCATAAGCTTCTGCCATTAAATCATCAAACCATTCTTCATTTTCGCCATTTTCTAATCCAAAATCTTTAGCGTATCCTAAAAGATATTCTTCAAATTCATAATTTTTATCTGCCAAGGCCTCTTCTTGATCTTCTTCTGCTATAAATTCTTCCATCATTCCAGAAATTCCCATAGCTTTTAATATCTTTAAATATTGTTCCTTGCTTAGTTCTATTTTTGCCATATCTTTTAAAAATTAGTTTATTAAAACTTTCAACGGATAAAGCATAGCATAAATTACTAAAATGGCAACCTTGTGTGATGTTTTAAAATAATCAGTATTAAAAAAGGGCACTATTATATTTAGGCCCATAAGACTTACTGCCTTAATCGTCTTTCGCTTTCCAAGGCGAGTTTTTCAAGTGGACTGGCAAGCTCCGAGGCATAAAAAACTGCTTCCCAGTCATTAGCAGAAAGTGTTTTCAAAAACTCTTCTGATATTTTTCCTTCTTTATGTAGCACCACAATAGCTTCTGGAAATTCAATCCCCGCTTTTTCCATCTGGATTTGAACCAAATACTTTTCTTCTTCTAAAGGCATCATTACCCCTCACTTTGATATTATTTTTGTTGCACAATATTTTTATTAAGTCAATTCTTTAGAGTAAGGCTTAAAAAAAAGAAAACGCACATTAAAAATGTGACGTATAGGAGGAGGACATAAATGAACCGGAATTTCCTTGACGACCGCGACTAGCTCGCCAAGTAAGTTAATCATATTAAATTAGATTTTAGTTGTCAATCTAGGAATACACTTTTCTGATTGGCACTACCCTTGACGCAACTACTTTTTGGTAATATAAATTGTTCAATGGCTTCTGCCAGGCGGTAATTATGACTAATGAGTATATTATCTCAAAGCTCCTTAAAGTAAAGCAGGAATCTCCAACAAGCTCTCCAACAAGCAGTGTTGAAAATATTATCATTGAGCTTATACGCAGTGATGATACTTCCGCTGCGGTGGCTCTTGCTAAAAAGATTCGACCAAGCTCAACCTTTGCGGTGATATTCGCTGAAGAGCTTCTCGCCAGAGAAGATTATTCCTATTTTCTTGAAATTCAAGGAATTTCTGGAAAACCTATCACTATTGAACAAGCCGATACCGTGCTTATGAGCTATGTCGGAGATGGTAAGAATTCCAAATTCCTTCGAAGTGTCCCCAACGAAATCCTAGAGGGGTCTTCAAGGGCAGTAATGATGCTCTTTTTTGAATTTGCACTCCAAGATAAAGGGGTTGGGAGTTTTGATTACGCCAAAATCTTTTGGGGTTATCTAAAGAAAAAAATATAAAGGATGTCCTTTATTTTTTTATACTTAATTTTTCGATTGATGAATCTGAAATATTTTATATTTTATATCTTTTTAATTCTCTTCTTATTCGTCTATAATCAGGAATAGACGTGCCGACAAGATTCCAAAAATTAATTGAATGATTCATTTCCTTGATATGGCAAATTTCGTGCACAATAATATAATCTGAAAATTCTTTAGGTAAGAAAAATATCTTATAATTGAAATTAAGGTTTCCTTTTCCTGAACAGCTACCCCACCTCGTTTTTTGATTCCTAATTGAAATAGCACCTATTTTAAAGCAGTAGAAGCGATTTAATTCGTCAACTCTTTCTTTTATAAACTTGCGGATATTCTCTTTATTTTTAAGATAGTCTTTTGTCGTTAATTTTGAAGTCGGACTTATGTCTTGTTCTTGAAATTTTTCTAATCTTTCAATAATCCATTCGGTTTTACTTAAAATAAAATCTTCAGCCATTTTTTCGGGTAACCACTTTGGCATAGTAACCCTTACTTCTCCGTTTGAATCAACAGACAAACGTAAGCGTTTGGATAAGCGGTTTTTTGAAATTGTAACTAATATTTCTCCTCCATCATAAATTATTTTCTTTTTTTCCATATTAGTAATTAGGAATTAATAACTCGTACCCTATCCGCCTATGCCCCTTGGGTTCGGCTAATAAAAGCTTGCTTCGCAAACTGAAGGTTTAGTAGATCCCAGTTCTCACCCTCAAGAGGGGAAATGTTAAGAGGAAAATTAGTTATCTTGAATGTATTCTTTATTCTCCTTGAGAGATATTTCCGCCCTTATAAGTTCTGTTCCTAAGTAAAGAGCATGAGCAACGTCTGAGATAAATGGAATAATTTTATCCCTTATTTCAAATGCGGTCTTCCCTTTAATTTCCTGTAAAAAAACTCCGTCTAAATCTAAGTGCCTAACTACAATTTCCCCATCAATAATCTGAACTGTAAAATTACCCCTAAAGTCGACATTGCATTCAAGTTTTGGTTTGTGTGTTGCAAGTAACTGTTGAGCTTCCCTTAAGTCCCTTTCGTATATATGAGCGGAACAAGAAATAATGGCGAGCTTTCCTATTCCTAAACTTAACGCCTCGGCAATTTCTTTCTGAATTTTTAACAATCCATATGCATTTTGGGGCCAAGCTCGATACATATCATTTGATCTAAAATATGCAGTCAGGTAAACACACCCATTCTGAACTAAGGCCTGAACTAAGTCTAGGCATGGACATTTTTCATTATTGAAATCCTTTTCTACGTCCCAAGTAAAGGCAATTGCTCGGCGTGAATAATTTTCTCTTTTGAGTTCGTTAATAATGCCTTGTATTTGGTCTATTCCTTCGTGATTTCGCAATCTGCTGCCATACGTATATTCTACCCCATCAAAAATCTTATCTGTCATTAATTGTGGATAATACTTAATTAGGTCTTGTTCATTAAAATATAAATATTCTGGCAAAACAGGATTATCTGGGTCGTCGTTGTTGATTACTGTTATGGTATCAAGTAATTCTTTTTGACACTCTCCATAAGAGCTCATCTTATCTTTGCCAAATTTTATAATCCTATCCAGTACCTTGAGCCAGACATCATGTACTTTCGCACCTTCAACACGAAAAGCAATGTCTTCGGATAAAAACATATTAGTAATCTCTATGCTGTGAGATGGAAAATCTATTATTTCTTTTGTCCAGTCAGAAAAATCTTGTTTTAAATTTGATATAAAGCTATCAACTTCATTTAAATTAACGATGGAGTAATTTTTTGAAAAATAATTGTAAAATTCTTTTATTCTTTCGGCTGGTATTTCAGGATGAATAAACTTTGACTCTCCATTTTCTAAAAATTGCCTTAACTCCTTAATGCTTCCAGACAAGTCACTACCAGTAATAACTAAATATTTTATTTTTGGATTTAAAAAAATATTTCGTATAATATAATTTATTCCTTCTTTAGAATAAAGCTGCCCCATTATTGCAACTCTTAATCTTGTTTCTTCGGAAAGATTATTCCAAATCACTTCTTTTTTTGTCCAACCGCAAACAACAGCTACTTCTCCCGCATTAACAATGAGTTGATTCTGATAATATTTTGGCCAAGTTTCTTTCATTTTTAATTTTTATCCCTTATTTTTGAAAATTGTAATTTGTATTTTTATTACTCGTCTTTTTTTATTTTCTCACAATTATCTCGAATATAATTATTGTAGGTTTTTACTTTCTTATTAAATATCTCTATTTCTTTTTGGTAAGCAATAGATTTATTATTTAAAATCTCGATGTCCTTTGCGTATTGCTCTATTCGTATTTGTAAATTCTCTCCATCGGTTTTTGTACTTGAAGCTCCTGGGTTTTTCTGAAGTCTAGTTTTTTCTGTTTCGATATAGGTTTTTTCTTTATCAAGTCTTATTATCTCACTGTCAATTTCAAGTGATGTTGCATCACTAGGAGGTATAGGCTTTAGTTTTTCCGCAGTATTACTAACTTCATCATTACAAATATAGTTTCCGGTACCCGGAATAGTAGTACCTGCTTGTTTGTTTTTAAAACTAAAAACTCCGTCATCAAGAAAAAACATGCAAAAAATACCCAGCACAATGATTATTGCAAAAAAATCTTTTAAAAAAGAATTATTTTTTGGTTCTTTATACGAACTGGAAAATTTGATCTTAGCTCCTTCTAAAGAGTCAAGGTATTCTTTGATACTTTTAGTTTCGGAAGTATTGCTCATTGAAATAATTATATCAAGAAAAATATAAAACACAAAGTCCGCTTTCGCAGATTTTTTAAAAATAATATTTTATGGCGATGATAAGTATTACCAGCTTAAATGCTTTTTATTTATCATAATTATTATGTTATAAAAAATAAAAATGTAACCTATTCCCAACTTTTAAGCCCACTTTCATTCAAATTAATTTTGGGTCCCAAAAATTGCGGTTTTTCGTCTAATAAAATATCAAGATATGCCTTAACGTCTGCAAAAATTTCACGGATAAACATTTTCTCTGCCCCAGAATAACTATGGAGATCGGCACTAAGTCCGTAAGCATTGTGCCCCAATTTTTTTGCAATAAACATTGCACGTGGCAAGTGGAAGTTTTGTGTTACTACTATTATTGACTTGACATCAAAAATGTATTTTGCTCGATACAGGCTATCGTAAGTATCAAAGCCTGCATGATCCAAAAAAATATCATCGGGTGGAATTCCTTTTTCTAATAGATATTTTTTGGCAGCCTCAACTTCATCATAATATTTTTTTCCATGATCTCCACTGATAATTATTTTTAAAACCTTTTTATTTTCATAAAGCTTAATCGCAGTATCAACCCTATCTCTGAAAATATCACTCATTTCTTTATTCGGTTTTACGCTAGCACCTAAAATAAGTACCACCTGAGCGTTAGGAATTTGATTGATATCCTGATAAATCAATCCGCCACTTTCTTTGTTTACTATGTAATTTGACCAAATTATAATAAATAAAATAAAAAGAAAAAGAGAAAAAATAAGTTTTCCTGCTTTTTTGATTATATTTTTTATATTCTCAATTATACTTCTCATATAATGAATATATCATATTTGCTTTTTCACAACCAGCTGGAGTTTTAATTGAAGAACTTGACAAGAATACTTGATAGTATATAATCCAAATCGACAGTGGTTCATTATGAAAACAAAGGAAAGTAATTTAATTTCGGTTTTGATTACCTATAAACCGAAAAAACTCCAAGAGATTACTGAATTCCTTGGAGGAATAGAAATTTCTTTTGACGGTTATCTAAGATTGTTTATTGGTGCTATTTTTCCCGAAGTCCGATCTTTTGCGTTTGAAAATTTGCTTAGGTGCGAATTTTCTTCTCTAACAAAGGTTTTAGATAGAAAATTGGAACCTGACGAGGAAATACTTATTCTCAAGCGAATGCGGGACCTTGCTTCTAATTTTGAAGAGTATTACTTTGTTTATTCCAAATGCAAAAATCTGGATTATCGCAATAAAATCATTGAGGCAATGACTGGATTGGCAGCTACTTTTGAGGAGTGGGAACGAGTCTATGACTTACCCCAAGTGACTCAAAAAAAAGAGCAAGTATTTCAAAAATTAGTTGAATTGGCATCAACCCCAATACAATTATTCCAAATACTGAAGAGGATTGAGAGCAATGATGAAGAATCTAAAAACATCATTCTCCAAAAAATGAGAGACTGTGAGTCATCGATTGATTGGGTGCAAATTTATAACCAATCAACTGGGGAATGTGAGGAAATCGCATTTCAAAAAACAAAAAAATTTTTAAGCGAAATGATTGAAGGTTTTGCAAAAACCAGCCATATACAAGTTTAATCTTGTACTTTTTTTATAAAAGAATAAACATTTTAATTGCCTGAAGTGTTATCAATAAAAAATTTTGAGGTCTGACTAATTCTGAGGTCCGACCTCGCTTCCTTTGTGAGATAGACAGCCACTTGACATTAGCGATGTTTTATATTATAAAGTGGGAGGACCTTTAAAAAGGAGTACCGAAAATGGAAACGATTTTGGGATATTTAGTATTGGCGATAGTAGTACTATCTCCAGTGGCATTACTTGTTGAACGAGTGATTCTCTTTCGGTTGTTAATGATAACCGAGATGTTAATCATTGATATTATCTTGTCTTTCGACGAGATAAAGAATGAGATCATAAAAATTTCGAATATTGATAAAATATTATTTTCTTTATCTTCGTATAAGCAAATAAAATCAGATACCATAAAACCACCGCCAAAAATCCAATATATAATAATATTTTCGAATAGTATAATATATCGAATACGTTAAATTTCTTTTCAACTCCAAAAAGGAAGTGTTTAAAATGAAGGCAACACAGACGCTATTTATTCCCATAATTGCAATAATCTTTATTGCAATCATGGCACACGTTGTACTGTTTATGACCAACTCAATGGCAATCACAATCATAATGGGATGGCTAATGAGTATTCCGATGCTCGCATCGGTACGAATGCTAAAGTATATAAACTTTGATTATAGCGGTTGCGATAAATATCCAAGACCGTTCGCAACGTCCGCAAGAGTCGCATACAATACTTACCAGATAGCAAGCACATTTCATCCGAACCATGGATTTCCCCATTATATAGAGAAGGGGCGATTCTCAACATCATAATATCTGCGTAACATAAAACGCAGTATTTTTTTTATAAATTTTGACAAATTTGGTAAATTAGCTTAGATTCTAAGAGGTACCTTTGTGCTTTCTGGAGGAGAGATGAAATTAATATCAAGAATGATTAAAGCTACTTTGGCAGTATTCACGATTCTTGGTCTCTATGGGATTTGGAAAATAACCATAGACACAATGAACTACAAGCAAACAGCAATATTCTATCAGCTAGAAGTTGCAACGTTTGTGTATGCAGCCGCTTGCTGCTTCTTAGTTTGTGTAATTGTTTTTTATCTGAAAATTGAAACCAAATAACTGTTTTAAAGCAGTTCTTTTTTTTGACAAAATCCACTTATTGCAATACATTAGTTTTATGGCTCCATCGGCGAACGAATTAAGCGAGTTTCTGTTCTTTGTTGAAACGATTTTTAGTCTTTTTTTATGTCTCGGAATAGCGTATTTAGCGTTTATATTTTTACATAAAAAAAGTAAAAAAATTTAACTGCTTCCCATAAGCAGTTTTTTGAAACAAAAAACTTACCTTCTGGTAAGTTATAAAAACTATCTTGGAGTCTGGAGGTCTTCGATTTCGACTAATACATCGTGATATTCATCCAAGTTCTCAAGCACCATTCCTGCACCTCTTGCAACGGCAGTCATTGGGTCTTCCATTATAAAGCAGGGGATTTTTGTTTCTTTATTTATTAATTTATCTAATCCACGTAATTGTGCTCCACCGCCCGCTAAGTAAATTCCCTTTTTCATAATATCTGATAATAATTCAGGAGGAGTAACTTCTACTGTATTCTTAATTTCGTTTACGATTTGAGTAACAGATTTTTCCAGTGCTTTTTTCACATCAAACTGGTTAATAATCACCTCTTCAGGTAATCCAGTAATTAGATTTCTCCCTCGCATTGCCATTTCCTTAACCTCTTTTTTGTCGGGCTCTTTTTCAAAATAAACAATTCCGATATTAATCTTAATCCTTTCAGCCGTCCTAACTCCTATTAATAGTTTGTAACGTTCTTGAGCGTAATCAATAATATCTTGATTTAATTTATCTCCAGCAA
>JALNZJ010000019.1:0-6989 GCA_023229485.1 bacterium
ATATGCATTCGTTATTAAATGCAACTTGAAAACGATTTTTTATCTCTTTTTTATCAATTGGTTTATAGCTATTATTTTTTAAAAAAATATTTGCTGCTTCTAAAATAATTTCTGGATAGATAAAATCTTCTATCTCATAAGATGCCTTTTCACTACTATAACCATCACAACGAATAATATATTCTTTTTCTAATACAAAATTTTTATATTTACTTACATTAAGAGAATTGTATTCTTTTTTCCCTGCTTCGTCATAATCAACAATAACCTTGATATTTGGCGTATATATGAGTTCATCTGAAAACTCTCTTAAGAATTGTAAATATCCCTTTATCTTTGAAGCGCCTCCTGATACTAAAATATTTGGCATATCCACCTCAAATTTTGCTGCCAATGAATTTATGTATTCCTTGTCCTCTTCTCCTTCGACTAAGAGGTTATTGGGAAGTATAGCCCAAGAATCGTTATTACTTATTCCAAGATGATTTTTTATTTTTTGTATCTTTTCATTATTTGACATACTCTCATCGAAAAATGTATTAGCAGTATAGAATATTTCTTTTGGCTTTCTTACAAAAACTTTCTGCTCATATTTTGCCTCAAAAAGAAAAACTGTTTCAATGGATTGTAAATCAATAAAATTATGGGAATGCGTTGTTAGTATTGCCTGTTGTTTTTTTGCAATATCCTTTAAATGGTTAAAAACCTTTTTCTGTAAAGCTGGCTGTAAAAAAACCTCTGGCTCATCAATTCCCCAAATAATTTTTTTTGAGGTTTTTTCGGCAACATACTGCATTAATGAAATCAATATAATCCTTTGAATTCCACTTCCTTTTGATTCTAACGCATTATCATTTTTGTCATATAAAGTAAATTCAATAATTCCAGATAGCGCCTGTCTTAATTTTACATACTCAGAAAAGAGAATTTTTACTTTCCAATCTCTTGAATCTATGCCAGGAATATCAACAATAAATTCATTTACTATCTTTTCAATATCTTTTGTCAATTTTTCAACAGCAACCTTTGAGCTATCAATAAAGTCATTAAATTTTTCTAATGGCTCTGTTTGTTTTTTCCGTAATGAGTCTAATCCAAAAGGAAGAACTTCATCGTCAATTATTTCATCAATTATTTCTGGTATATTAATATTACTAGCTTCGATAAAAATGAACCTAAAATTATTTAAAATCTGCCTACTTTCTCTTTCCGATAACTTTTGTTTCCCATTCTTTTCTCCATCTATTTTTATTGAAACATCAAAGTCTTTATTTGGTATGAAGGTTGCTGATATCTTATATTTATTTTTATCATCCTCAAAATATCCAGTGATTAAAGTATTAAATCCAGCGCCTCGCTTACCTTCCAAAATATCAAATGGAATATCTTTTCTTATATTAAATTTTTTTGGATTTAATGAAAAATATAAATCTAATGCTCTTAAAAAATTAGTTTTCCCGACATTATTTGCACCACAAATTGATATTCCCTTATTCTTAGGAAAAGTCAGTGACATGTTTGTTATCGATCTGTATCTTTGTATTTTAATTTTATTAAAAAACATTTAATCTTATTTGATTATAATTTGTAAAAAATAACACACCTCAAAATAAAGGTGTGCTATCATCTTATTGCATCCAGAGCCCCGAATCGGTCTCTCGATAAAGTTTTAATTGGCTCTGGCAATGCGACTCGAACCGGCAATCGGTCTCTCGATACTTTTTCGTTTACCAGTAGCTTTAGGAGTAAATCCTAGCTTTGTTATCTATATTAATACATGTTTATTGAGATTATTCAAGCGTGGTTTACAATTTAGTTTAAATATGTTTTAATGACAGCGGCTTAATGCCAAGACAATGCAGTACTTTAAAAAACCTTTAACTACGCAGCTTTGTCCTATCAAAGTAGTAGCTTAACAGAGGGATAAAATGAACTTAAAAATTCGTATCGCAGAAAGTGAAGATTTTAATTGGGTCGAAGACCTAATGCAATCTGCGCTTGAAGATTATTACGGAGGAGATCACCGGGCCCATGCCAAAAGGATTCTAAATGCTCACCTCTCCGGAGGAACTGATTATCTAGGGTTCTTTTCATTCGAACAAAGAATGTTCATAATTGAGGTAGATGGAATCAGAGGAGGAATGATACATGTTGTCGGGAAAAGACAATCGACATACAAAATCAGCCCTTTGATCATATCTCCTGAATTCAGGGGAAAACTGGGACTCGGAGCCTTACTCCTTGATTTTGCCGAGACATATGCTAAAAAGCACGATGCAAGGCAAGTTTATTGTACAGTAGCCGAACAAAATATTTCTGCATTACAGTTCTTCCTTCGTAAGGGATTTATTCGAGCAGGAGAGTCAGAAAGCCATTACAAAAGTGGTATAAATGAAGTTATGTTTTATAAGCCACTTCATGACTTAAAAAGTCTCACAAGCTTTGACTCAATAAATATTTCTGTCGTTCCTCTTGATGAAAACGATGAAGAAATGAAAAGACAAACTGCAGAATTATTACTTAATCGCCTCTGTAATTCATTCGACGGAATAACAAGTGATTGGGTTTCCTCCTTATTTAATGGTTATGTGCGTCGTCACACCAAGGACATCAATGCAAAGTATAAACTTATCTTTGTGGCTCTTGATAGCAACGGACAAGTCATTGGAGTGGCAGGAGCAACTCCAAAAAAAGGAAATCCTATCAAAATCATGCCGCTTATAGCTAAAAACATATCTGCTTTTGAGGCACTACTAATTGATATTCCTTTTCAGCTTGTTCCATATGGACATAAGCTTTATCTCCATATTGATCCAAGCGTGGAAGAGGTTATTTCCCTACAAAGACTGGGATGGAAACTAAATGCAGCTATGCCTTCTGCATACCGTCTAGATATCATAACTCAACAATGGAGCTTAAACATAGGTGAATCAACAATGAGAATGATGAGAATTAAACAAAAATATTTTGACCTGATTCAATCTGGCAAGAAAACCCTTGAGGTTCGCGTCGGATACGAATCAATAAAACGTATCAAAGTCGGTGAGCGGATCCAGCTTGGATGCCACGTTAGTAATCAGGAAGTTAAGGTAATTGGGGTACGAAATTATTCAACCTTCGAAGACATGCTCGCAATCGAGGATTGGAAACTAATTGTTCCCGATGCAAAATCAAAGGGAGAAACCCTTGCCTTGCTAAGGCAAATATATCCCAAAGACAAAGAAGTGCTCGGAGTTATAGTCCTCGAGTTCGAAAAACCTAGTAAAAACTAGGTTCTTTTTATTTTTATCCCTACAACCCCATATTTTTCCTGCTCTTCCTTAGAATAAAATTGTTCAATCTCTTTAAGAAGTTCTTCCTTTGAATTTCCTCCGAAATATTTACTAGGAAAATCAGAAAATAATTCTTCAAATGATCGATAGCGATACAGTGCAACGACTTCAGTTAATATTTTTTCTATTTGATCTTCGTTGAAAGTAAATTCAATTTCATCTCCAATATTAACTTTACTACGTTTTTCATCAAATAATCTTGACTCTATAATCTTATCTCCATTTTTTATTTTTACAAAAGGCTCATTGCCTAAATTCATCTTATGGGTCATTTTAACTCTTATAAAATAATTATATCTTATATAAATAAAGAGACCGACAGCAAGTCGGTCTCTCGATACTTCCGCATTTATCACGGAAAACCGCTCTCTCGATAAAAAAATCGTTGGCTCCGGCGGTAGGATTCGAACCTACAACCTATTGCTTACATTTATCCTAAAATTTCTTATAGGGATGGACTATATCATCACCCTTCACAAAATGTGTTAGGGGCGAGGCGCTTCCCACTTATTTCTAAGCAGTACTCCTAAAAAGGATAGTCTCTGAACCTTCCCGATTTCTCGGGCTTGGCTGCGGATTGTCATGGGTTAAAACCTTTAGATTTCCCGCAATTCACCTCGTTTTTCAATCTCAATTTCTCGAGAAAGCTGCAAGTATTTTACAGGCAACCGCGCTACCATTTCGCCACGCCGGAACAATTGCTAATTTTTTAATTAACAATAGTATTATAACTATTTTCAAGAAAATATCAACCCCTATAATAAGCTATCTTTTCTCTACTTTGCGAAGCTTTCAATTCTTCTTACAATACATTGATACCCTTTATCATGCTTCCAATTAACAGAATAATAAGTAGTATCATTACCGTTGTTAAGATTTGAAGAATTAAAATTAACACATAATTTATATTTCACAGCATCTACGACCTCATAGTTATAATATTTTCCAGTTGACTCTTCCACAAATTCTGCGGAATCAATATAACTATACTCCTGTGCTTTCAACTCATCCAAATTAGAAGGTAGCTTTGTGTTGTCAACATAATACTGTTCCAATCCCCTTTTTACTGTCTCAAAATTACTCAAAATCTTCTGATCTATTTTTCTAGATCTAGCTTCGGTAGGAGATTCTATTATAAAAAACGATGACACTAAAGCGATACAAACAATAATCGCTGACATTACGAAATATGCCATAATAAATTTTCCATTTATTTCCCTACTCTTAATGTCATAAAAATAAAAAGTAAAAATAGCAGAAGAAATTACCAATACGGTTATCGCCTTTAAAACAAAATTAAAAGTTGTTTCGCCGTCTAAAAAGTTATTCAATAACCCAATCAAAGAACCAATCATTACTACGGCCGAAATAAAAATAATAAAATAAGTAAGCCATTTTCTGATTGATGAATTTATAGCAAGGTCACCTTTCTTTATCCCCTTATAAATAAAAGATTTTATAAGATAAAAAATCGGAAAAGAAATAATAACTCCAGAAATTGCAAACTTTAAACCAGAATTTTCTCCATAATAGTTATTTTGTATTAAGGGAAAAAATTTATTTATAAATTCAAAAAACATTGTTCCCAAAGAAATAGAACCAATAATTAATGTCACTAACGCTAAAGAATAAAAAAACGCAAACTTAGGAGAATTTTGACTTTCCATATATTTTTTAATTAACCAATAATAAATTACCTTACTTAAGGATACCATAGTAAAGCAAAAAATATAAGAAAAAACTCGCCATTCGGCGAGTCTCAGTCTAATATCCTTCCAATTTTTTCAAATTCTTATGTTGTCTAATTTTTTCTATTGCTTTGGCTTCAATTTGTCTTATTCTTTCTCTAGTTACTTTAAATTCCTGCCCCACCTCTTCTAGTGTATGAGTAACTCCATCTTCCAAGCCAAACCGCATAGATAATATTTTTTGCTCCCTTTCAGTCAAATCTCTAAAAATCTCATCCATATGCTCACGCAAAAGCTTTCTTCCTGCTTGAGATGAGGGAGATTCGATTTTATCATCTTTTATAAACTCTCCCAAAACACTATCCTTTTCGTCCTCTCCTACTGGAGTTTCAAGCGATACTGCTTTTTGAGATATCTTCTCTAGATGCCTTACCTTCTCTACCTCAATGCCCATCTCTGCTGCAACCTCCTCGGCTAATGGCTCTCTGTCTAAATCTTGCAAAAGACGTCTTTTTGCCTGAGTATATTTTGTTAAAGTTTCAATCATATGGACCGGAATCCTAATAGTTCGTGCCTGATCGGCTAAAGCTCTAGTAATAGTCTGCCTAATCCACCAAGTAGCATAAGTAGAAAACTTATATCCCTTTCTCCAATCAAACTTTTCAACTGCACGAAACAATCCAAGATTTCCTTCCTGAATCAAATCAAGCAATGTAAGATTTGGCGATCGGCCAATATATTTTTTTGCAATTGAAACAACTAAACGAAGATTCGCCTCAGCTAGCTTTCGTTTTGCATCCAAATCACCAAGTTCAATTCTTTTAGCTAATTCTTTTTCTTCTCTAGCCGTTATCGCCGGAATTTTTCCAATCTCTCGTAGATATGACTGAACAGAATCTATCTTTCCGGTAGAAGCTCTTTTTCTTCCCTTCTTTTTCGGCTCAACGTCAGCATCAAGATAACCTTTTGATTCTCGAAGCTCAATACTCATCTGATCTAATTTACCTAAAAGATCTTCAAACTCTTCAATGTTTTCTTCTATGTTTGAAAAATAAGAAAGAATTTCAGAAAAAGTAATAAATCCTCTTAATCTTCCCTTCTTCAAAAGAAGTTCTAATTTTTCATCATCAATAACAGACACCGAAGGCTTTTCCCTTCTTTGCTTTCTTTGTTTTTCTAAAAGCAATCTCTTTTCTTTTATTTTTGCTTTTTCAGTTTTTACTTTTCCTATTTTTTCAGGAACAATTTTTTTAACTCGTTTATCTATTTTTTTTGTTTCTACCTTTTTTTTAACTTTCTTCTCTATCTTTTTTCCAGTTTTTACCGGAACTTTAGAAATAGATGCTTTATTTTTTTTCTTTACACCTTTCCCTAATTTTGACACAACTTTTACAGCAGGTTTAACCTGTTTGGTAGATTTCTTTTGAATTTTTAACGCCACCTTTTTAGCCACTGGTTTTTTTACAGCGACAATGGTCTTCTTCTTTTTTAAAGAAGATTTTGTTTTAGTTTTCTGATTCAGGACTTTCTTGGTTGGCTTCTTCATTTTTGTTATAGCTTAATTTATTAAACTCTTCCAAAAGAATTTTTATTTTTTCAAAATCACCTTTCTTTTCTAATTCTTTAATCTCACCACTCAATCTATTTCTACCTAACTTATTGCTTAAAAGTTCTCGCTCAACAAGGCAATGCTCAAATTCACCCTCAATATCACTTTCAGCCTCTCGCCTCGTTTCCGCCTTCATTATTAAATAAGTAATATAATTAACAACAACCATATCATCTTTAAAGGTCTGAATAAGTTCTTCTGTCTTTATATCCTTTTTTTGCTTTATTTTCAATAAGATATCCTTTATCGGGCTTAAAAAAGAGCTTAGCAAATCATCTGTCATAACGTCAATCCTTTCTGGGTCAATTAAAACCAAAATCATAATCTCTTCATCAACCAACTCTTTTCTACTTTTTCTAT
>JALNZJ010000019.1:6999-9284 GCA_023229485.1 bacterium
TTTTCTATTTAATTTTACAAATTGTTTTTCAAAATTTTCTGAATCTCCACCACTATTACCTAAATTAGTATCATTACTTTTTTTTGTATTCTTTAATTCTTCTCGAATATCTTCTTCGTTTATTTTTAATACTTGCGATAACTGTGCTATCCAATAAGCCTGATCAATATTATTACTCATTTCTTTTACAATCGGCAAAAACTCCGAGGCCACCTTTTTTTTATCATCTATTTTATCCAAGTCTTTATCTTTTAAAGCCGTCTCAAAATAAAATTGATTTATTGGCTTACTTTGGGATACAAGCTCTTTCCATTTTTCTGCCCCCTCATGAAGAACTATATCGGCAGGATCTTTTTCTCCAAACATTGGAATAATTTTTATATCAAAATCCATATTTTGTGCCAAGCGAATCCCTCGTTTTGTCGCATTACTACCAGCAGTATCCATATCAAAAGACAAAACTAACTTTTGAGTATATCTTTTTAATATATTTAAATGAAACTCAGTTAAAGCAGTGCCAGATACGGCAATACAATTTTTTATTCCTGCTTGATGCGAGGCAATGCAATCCATATTCCCTTCTACTAAAACACAAAAATCATTTTCTTTTATTGCTCCTTTAGCTTTATCAAGCCCAAAAAGAATCTTACTCTTATCATATAATAAAGTATTTGGCGTATTAAGATATTTTGCTAGGTCATTACTACTATCCCCAAAAACTCTTCCAGTAAACCCAGCTACACCGCCACGCATATCACAAATAGGAAACATTATTCTACTACGAAACCTATCAAAAAACTTATTTCCTTCTTTTTTAATCGATACCCCTGCAGCAACTAAGTCCTCTCTCTCATAGCCTCGACCAATTAAAAAGTCTGAAAGCTTGCTCCAGCTACTTGGAGCGTAACCAATCCTCCAATCAGAAATAGTTTCTTTTGTAAGTCCCCGATCAAACAAATATTTTTTTGCCTTTTGTCCTACGGAAGTTTTTTCTAAATATAATTCAAAAAACTTTGCAGCTAATTCGCACACAATAGAACATTTTTCTTTTTCAGTTTTTTCCTGTTGAGCTTGTTTTGAATCCATCTGTCGTAACTCAACTCCCGCTCTTTGGGCCAATATTTTTAATGCTTCAGTAAATTCTATGCCCTCAATCTTCATTACAAATTGGAAGATATCACCTCCTTCGTTGCAACCACCAAAACAATGCCAAAGCTGACGACTAGGAGAAACAAAAAACGAAGGAGTTTTTTCCTTATGAAAAGGACAACAAGCACGATAATTTATTCCTGCTTTTTCAAGCTTAATATAACTAGACAGTACGTCCACTATATTCAATCGCGATTTTATTTCCTCTATCTCTGATTTCATTAGCTATACATAAACTTAAAAGCCTGCTTATCCACCATAGATCAAAAGGGCTTCGACAAGCTATAATTTTATTCCAATCTTCTCGTCTTAGAAAAACTCTCCACTCTCTTACCTTTAGCAGGTTACCCATAATCAATATAAACTATTCACTCGCCTCCCACTCGCCCAATGTCACAACTTTTACGCTCTGCGATGTTCCACTTAAAATCTTAAAAGAAACCTTATCTCCTGGCTTATATTTACTAATAATTTTTGACAAAGAATTACTCGTGCTTATTTTTTCTCCATTTACCTCAAGCACAATATCTCCCTCTTTAAGCCCTGCTTTTTCTGCTGGAGAGTTCTTAGTAACAGCAACTTCTCCTTTTCCAGACCCCTTTAATATTAAGGCACCATAGCTAACCGAAACCTTCTTCAATTTAGCTACTTTCTCATCTAATAGCACATATCTTATACCAAGGAAAGGATAAGAAATTTTTCCAGTAGCTTTAGTTTGCTCAATATCTTTTTTTGCTTTATCTATTGATATTGCAAAGCCAAGCCCTTGTCCAACAGAAGAAACAGCAGTATTTATACCAACAACTTCTCCTTTTAAATTTAACAATGGTCCACCTGAATTGCCCTGATTAATAGCAGCATCTGTCTGAATAGTATCTTCTAATGTTTCACTTGCTCCACCAGAAGAAGCAGTAATTGTTCTACCAAGGCCAGAAATAACTCCGACAGAAACAGTATTTTGGAATTCACCAAGAGCATTCCCAATAGCTATTGCAGTTTGACCAATACGGATAGAAGAGGCATCTCCTAAGCTTAAAGGTTTAAATTTATCACTACTATCAACTTTCAAAATAGCCAAATCTTGAACAGGATCACGAGATAATATTCTTGCCTTATACTCCTTGCCATTATTAGTA
>JALNZJ010000020.1:0-4596 GCA_023229485.1 bacterium
TTTATCATCTAAATATGGAGGATATAATAATAGTTATAAATATGATTTTTCTGGACCAATGCGATTTAGTAATGCAAGTCAAGTTGATAAAGTTATGGAATTATCTATGAGACATTCCGGGTATGTTGTTGTTGACGAAAATAATAATATGTATCTATATGCCGGAATTGGAGATAATTCGGGAATTTATTGTTTTGATTCGTCTGGTATATTAAGATGGGTTTTTACGGCTCAAGCAGGTAATCCATTCATAGGTCAAGACGGAACGATATACTTCAATAATAGCTCTTATCTTTTTGCTTTATCTCCTTCGGGAAAATTAAAATGGAAAGAAAAATTTAATATGATTTTATCTAAAGATCCTTTACTTGATAAAGATGGAAATATATTTATGATGGTTATTGATAGCGATGCTTCTAGACCAGACTTATTTATGATAAAAGATTTGGGACTTAGTGCTAGTCGAGAAGCTCTAATTTTATCTAGTCAATTACTTGGGGATCAAAATCTTTCAAAATACTCTGAACTAACAATGAGTGATGATGAAGAAATTTATCTTGGACTTTCTAATAAATTAATAAAATATAAATATGGGCAGGGTATTGTTGATAGCAGAACTTTTTCCGCACAATGCAGTCCCTCATATAGTGCTTCTTGTAGTAACTATACTCCAAGTATTACGAAAATTAGTATTGCTCAAAATGGAAATGTCTATGTTTTTTTAAATGCTGCATATATTGGTGATGCCGCTAATTTTAATGGCATCTATGCATTAAGCTCTTCTAATCTTTCTGGTGACTATCTTTGGTATATCAACGATGCTTATCCTTTGGCAGTTAATCAAGATAGCGTTTTTATTTATAGAATGGTTTCTAGTATATTTTCTTATAAATCCTGGATTATTTCTTTTGATGCAAATACAGGCAAAGAAAAATGGACGAAAGAGTGGGATGATGTTGCTAAAAAACCGATTATTATAATAGACGATGAAGACGTTATATATGTATATAATAATCGACAAATTATTGGATATGATTCAAATAATATATCTAATAAGGACCCGACAAAAGATATTGTTTATCAGCTAGATGTTGACGAGGAGGATATGCGGGTTTCTGTTTCTGAAAATAATATATATTTTTCTGGAAAAAATATAAGCAAAATATCAAAATAAAATGAAATATGTTTCTATTGTTAACAAATGAATAAATTTTTTTATTAATACTATTTGTTATTAAGGAATAATTGTAAAAAGGAGAAATAATGAGGCCAGGCCAATTTTTGGGTTTGGCTTTATTTATTTTATGGTATAATGTATTTAGTATAATTTATTAAGTAAAAATATATGAAAACAAAAGACATTTTAATTATTATTTTGCTTTTAATATTAGGCGGATTAGCTTATTATGTTTTTAGTGTTTTTTATCTTAATCCTAATTTGGCACCAGTAGAGGTGCAAACTGTACCAGAAGTAAAGGAGGTGACAATACCAACAAAAGGAAAATCGACCCTTGTTTTGGATAATTGTGATTTACAGAACTATGGTCTAGATTGTAAGATTACTAAGTTTTTGGAAGAAAATTTAGCTTGGACAAATAATAGCGAGGGAATGGATTTTTGTTCTTATGATATGTTGGGCGAGATAGGAGATAATATATATTTAGTTGCATTATGCCAAGAATTTTACGTAAGTCGAGAGGAAATGGTTTGTCCTGATGAGAATACGTTAAATAAATGTTTTGTTTCAAAAGATAAAAGCGAGTGTTCTGCTTGTAGGTCTCAAGCGGTTGATTCAAGAATTGTTCAGGGCGGGGGAGTATTAACTCCTACTAAACTTACAAAACAAGGCGAAAGTTATGTATTATGGGTTCCAAGAGATGGTGACTTGTACGATAAAGATATTGCGGCAGAGTTTCCAAGTGAAATTATGAATGTAATGTTAAAAAGTTCAAAAGACTTAGAAGTGACAACAATAGAAAGAGCAGAAAAATATTTTGGAGCAAAAGCTTCTTTTAATAGTAAAAAAATTACTGAAAATTCTTGCACTTCATCAATTGATTGTGGTGATGTTCCCGGAGAGTTTGCCATATTATCAAATTGTCCTCATAAGATGAGATGCGTAGACGCTAAATGTAATGTAGGGTGTTATGATTTTATTGATCATAAAGAAATGCCTGTTTTAGAAAAATAAGCCTTTGTATAAGTTTAATTTTATTAACATAATTAATCAATTCTAAATTGATAAATAAAAAAAATGAAAATTGATTTAAAAACTTTTTTAAGAAATAATTTTGCAAATATTATTTCTTTGGCTACCGTTCCGTTTGCACTGTCTGCATTTTATTATATTTTTTTGGGAAATTTTTTTCTTTCGTTTTTATTTATAAATATTGCTTTTTTTCTTGACACCTTAGACGGGTATTTTGCCAGGAGGTTAAAAATTGAAAGTACAATGGGGAAGTTACTTGATTCTTTTTGTGATGTAATAAATTATTTAATTTATCCTGCTTTATTTATTTACAAATTTTTTACTTTTGATTTTTTGACGGTAGTAGTTATTTCTTCTTTTATCGTGATATTTGGAATTGTAAGATTGGCAAGATTTACCAATGAAGGGTTTGTAATTAAAGAAGGAAAAAATTATTATAAAGGATTACCCGTCCCTGTTGTTTTGTATGGTACGGTTATTTGTTATGTGTTGTACGATAAATTTATTCCTAATTTAATGACTTATTTTTTCCCTGCGATAATGATTATCCTATCATTATTAATGGTTTCGACTGTCAAAGTTAAAAAAATAAATAATGTTTATTGGTATTTTTTAGTATTAATAGGGCTATTGCTACTTTCTCTATAGATATTACTAGACGGGCCAAGGGTCCGTTTTTTGTTTAACAGACTTAGATTTTTTTGATTTTTGTGCTATATTTTTATTAATAATATTAATTTACTATTTATGACTTTTTTAAACATTTCAAAAAAAATATCTTATGCGATCTTATTTTTATTACCTTTCTTTTTTATTCCAAATTCTGTAATTTCTCCTGTTATGAACCAAAAGGCATTGTTGTTAGTATTGATAATACTTTCTCTTGGGTTTTTTACTGTTGCGGCAATAAAGAATAAGGAGATAAAAATTAACATGGGATTATCTCAAAAGCTTGTTTTGGGATTTTTAATAGCAACGATTATTTCTTTATTTGTGGCTGGACAAGTGTGGCAAGGGTATTGGGGGTATCCAATGCAATCTGATTCTTTATTTTGTTTTATCCTTTTTTCTTCACTATTTTTTTTATTTAGTAATGTGTTTAATGAAAACAATAGAGAAAATGCCTATAGGTCATTTACAATAGGTGCATTTACTTTGGGGATTATTTATCTTTTTCAAATATTTTTAGGTTCCAGGCTGGAATGGAAGGCGATATTGCCTGGCAATGAAGAGTCTGCGATTATTTTTTCCTTGGGATTAATATTTGCCATTAACTGTATTTTTAAAAATTTTAATTTTAAAAAAAATAATTTATTGCAAGTTTTATTTGCTAGTATTTTTTCTTTTGTTTTTGTTATAATGCTTTATTTGATGGGAATAAAGTTGGGATGGTTTTTGGCTGCCGTTGGAGCATTTTTTATATTTTGGAAAGGAATGCAAAAAAGAAAATTTGATTTTAATTACCCCGAACCATTTATCTCTTTCTTATTAACAGTTTTCTTTTTGGCAAATTTTTTACTTCCCTTAAACGACTTGCCGATATTAAAGCCTTTTGTATATTCGGAACCAGTTATTACTTATTCGCAGAGTTTTGATATTATTAAGAAGTCTTTTGATAGTCCTCAGGAATTGTTTTTTGGAACTGGACCAGCTTCTTTTCCTTATAATTTTTCTTTACATAAAGGAGAGTCATTTTCTGCCATGGATGAAATTCCTACTCATCCAAATAGTGCATTCCTTTTAATTTTAAATAATTTTGGAATCATTGGTTCAATTTTGTTTTTATCTATATTTGTATTGTTTGTTTGGAAAGCTATTCGCTTTATGATGAAAGAAGAAAATAATAATAACGAAAACTTGTTATTTATTTCTGCTAGTTTGATTCTTTTCCTTTCACTAATTTTTTATCGTTTTTCTTTTATCATAACTTCATTGTTTTTTATATTTCTTGGACTATATTTTTCTCAAGAGAAGAGAATGGAGTTATCAGGTGTGAAAAATATTGTATTCAAGGCTTCTCTTTCAGTTTTTTCTTTATTTCTTATTTTAAATTTATATTTTTTTGCTCAATATGAGGCAGAAAAAAATTATCAAAATTTTTTAATATTATCCAATACTGAAAGTAAATTTAAAGAAATTTTTATGGAAGAGCCAATTTCATTATTAGAAACTTCAGTAAAATTATTTGATAATGCTGATTATAGTATTTATCTTTCTCGTGCATATCTTTCTCGTGCTATCTCATATAATGATCAATATTTTAATGCTAATGTTGAATCAGATGCCGAGGGAAAAAATGATCTATCAATTTCTTATATGAAAAAAGCAGAAGAATCTGCTAAAAAGGCAACAAACCTAAATCCAAAAAATTTTTTTGCTTGGGAAAA
>JALNZJ010000020.1:4606-9235 GCA_023229485.1 bacterium
GTTTCTAAAAAAGGTGAGGCTGTTCGTGCTTATAAAAAAGCTGAAGAATTGGCACCTTTTAATTATGAAATATATGTTCTTCGTGGGCGAAAGCTTGAAAAGGATGGTGATACAAAAGAGGCTTTAGTTTTGTATAAAAGAGCGTTAGAGTTGAAGCCTGATTTTGTAAAATTAGAAGAGGTAATAAAGTCTCTTGAGAATTAGGAAGTAATGTGATTTAAAAATGATGGATAAATTTGAAAAATTAAAAAACATTTTTCCTGCCGCTAGGAAAGATGTATCTCTTCGTGATTATTGTACTTTTAGAATCGGAGGAGTTGCTGATTATTTTTTGGAAGTAGAAAATAGCGATGAATTGGAAAAGGTTATTCTTTTTTGTAGTAAAAATGATATTAAAACTTATGTTATCGGAGCGGGAAGTAACCTTTTGATTTCTGATATGGGATTTAAGGGGTTAATTGTTGTTTATCGAAGGAAATATGGAGACATAAAGATAACTGAAAATAGCTTTGAGTTAATAGGAGAGGATGTGTTTAAGATAGAACTTGATGCTTCTTTTCTTTTAGCTGATGTTGTTAGTCAATTTTTAAGTCTTGGTTTTTCGGGATTTGAATGGGCAGCGGGAATACCCGGAACATTAGGTGGGGCTATAAATGGAAATGCAGGAGCTTTTGGTAGTTCTATTTCTGACAATATTTACGAGGTTGATGTTTTAAAAATTGGAAAGGAGGAAGTTAAAAAAAACAGATATAAAAAGGTTGCTTGTAAGTTTGTTTATCGGTCTAGTGTTTTTAAAACGTCTTCAGATTACATAATTCTTTCGGGTACTTTTATTCTAAGAAAAAAGGATAAAAAAATAATGAAAGATGAAGTCAATAATATTTTAAAAAAAAGAATAGGGAAGTATCCGATTGGGTTTTCCGCTGGATCAGTTTTTAAAAATTATGAAAAGGAAGTTGATAAAAAATTATTTAAAAAATATCCAGAGCTTAAAGAATACACCGAGAAGGGAGTAATACCTGCTGGGTATTTAATAGAAAAGTGTAATTTGAAAGGAACAAGAATTGGAGATGCTCAAATATCTCCCGATCATGCAAATTTTATTATTAATTTAGGGAAAGCAAAATCTGATAGTGTATTAAAATTAATTTTTCTTATTAAAAAAACTGTAAAAGAAAAATTTGGAATATTAATTAAAGAAGAGGTAAAATATCTTGGCTAGAATTTTAAAAAAAAGATAAAATATTGAAAAATATTTTATTTTTTTATTTAAAAATAAGTTATCTAACGGCAGGTAGATAAAAATATGCAAAAAAAATTTGTTAACATATTGACAAATATTTTTAATGAGCGAAAATATAGATAGAGAAAAAAATATTTTGTAAGAAAATTTTTTAAAGATATTTCGGAATTATTTTCACTTAACTTTTTTAAATTATTTTTTAAAAAATGTAGAAATGGATTCAAAAATATTTTTAAAAAAATATTAGAAGATTTAAAGGAGAAAAGTAAAAATATTCCTTTTAAAAATTAAAAGGTCGATCATAGTAGATAAAAATAATTTTTTTAAATAAAATAAAATGGTTGCTGCAAAAAAACCAGCTGCAAAAAAAGTTGTTAAAAAATCAGCTGCAAAGAAAGTAGTAAAGAAGGTAGTAAAGAAAGTAGCAAAGAAAGTAGTAAAGAAGGTAGTAAAAAAGGCTGCCCCAAAAAAGAAGGTAGCTAAAAAGAAGTAATTTTACCTTTTTATCTTAACTTAAGACAACCCCTCAAAAGGGTTGTTTTATTGTACCTTTATGATATTATTGGCTTGGGAGAGTAAAATAATAAAATAATTTTACAAGGCCTATGAAATTCAACATTAAGTCAAAGACAATGATAGTTGATAGTAGGATTGAGGATTTTGTTCAAAGTAAGATTGGACCATTAGCAAAAATTATTCCTCATAGTGAAATTATTCCCGTGGACGTGGACCTTGAGAGAAGTACTCACCATCAAAAGGGAGATATTTATAAGGTTGTAGTTCAATTTCTCCTTAAGGGAAAAAAAATAATAAGAGTTGTAGAAAAAAAGGAAACTTTAAACTTAGCAATTTTAAAAGCAAGAGAGGCATTAGAGGTACAAATTAAAAAATATGACCATAAGCCAGAATCTCAGAGAAAGAAAATTTTGAAGATAATTACAGAATAATTTTTTTGGATAATAAAAAATAAAAGGCCAAATAAAATTATTTTATTTTGGCTTTTTATTTATATAATAAAAATATGTCAATTGTAGATTTATTGTTTGGAAATGCAAACAAAAAATATATTCAGAAGCTGGAGCCAACGATTAAAAAAATAAATTTTTTGGAAGATGATTATAAAAAATTATCTGATGAAGAGTTAAAGAATAAAACAATAATCTTTAAGGAAAGGCTGAGCAAGGGGGAAACTTTGGACGATATTTTGCCAGAGGCTTTTGCTAGCGTCCGAGAGGTCTCTCGAAGAAATCTTGATAAGAGGCATTATGACGTGCAATTAATTGGAGGAATATGCTTGCATCAAGGTAAGATAGTGGAAATGCGTACTGGAGAAGGAAAGACCCTTGTTGCAACCTCTCCTTTATATCTTAATGCTCTTGAAGGTAAGGGGTGCCATTTGGTGACTGTAAATGACTATCTTAGTCGTCGTGACGCGGTGTGGATGGGGCAAATTTATTATGCATTGGGACTTTCGACTGCTTGTGTTAATCATGACCAGTCTTTTATATATGATCCAACTTTTATAACTGAGAATCAAGAAGAAAAAGATAAAACTCGAGATGAACTTGGTGGTTTTAAAGTTGTCCAAGATTATCTGAGGCCATGCAGTAGAAAAGAGGCTTATAGTGCTGATATTACTTATGGTACAAATAATGAATTTGGTTTTGACTATTTGAAAGATAATATGGTGTATAACGTAGTAGATAAGACTCAGCGAGAATTTAATTTTGCTATTGTAGATGAGGTTGACTCTATTTTGATTGATGAAGCTAGAACTCCATTGATTATTTCTGCCCCTGATAACGAAAGCTCTAATTGGTATTCTGATTTTGCAAAGCTTACTCCACAATTACAAGAAGGTGATTATGAGGTTGATGAAAAAGTAAAATCAGTAATTTTAACTGAAAAGGGAATAGAAAAGATTGAAAATATTCTTGGTCTTGGAAATATATATAACGAAAAAGGAATAAAATATGTTCATCACTTGGAGCAAGCTTTAAAAGCGGAGATTCTTTTTAAAAAAGACAAGGATTATATAGTAAAGGATAATGAAATTATTATAGTGGATCAGTTCACTGGGCGGCTTATGCCTGGAAGAAGATGGTCAGGCGGATTACATCAGGCAGTTGAAGCTAAAGAAGGGGTAAAAATTCAATCCGAGTCGCTCACACTAGCTTCGGTTACTTTTCAAAATTATTTTAGGCTATATAAAAAATTAGGAGGTATGACTGGAACAGCCGAAACCTCGGCTGAAGAGTTTGATAAGGTTTATCATATTGATGTTGTTGTTATTCCAACAAATAAAACTACTATTAGGAAAGATTTACCTGATAGGGTATATAAGAATGAAGATGGTAAGTTTAATGCCATAGCTGAAGAAATAAAAATAAGACATAATAGTGGGCAGCCTATTTTAGTGGGAACCACTTCTATCGATAAGAACGAGCGTCTTAGTATGTTGCTTCAAAGACAAGGTATTCCTCATAAAGTATTGAATGCAAAAAATCATGAAGAAGAAGGTGCTATCATTGCTCAGGCAGGAAGACTTGGTGCTGTTACAATTGCAACTAATATGGCTGGTAGAGGTGTAGATATTCTTCTTGGAGGGAATCCTTCGATTGAAGATGAAAGAAAAAAAGTAATGGATAACGGCGGGCTTTACGTTGTTGGAACCGAAAGGCACGAAGCGAGAAGGATAGATAATCAGCTTCGAGGAAGGTCTGGCCGTCAAGGAGACCCAGGCTCAACTCAGTTTTATGTTTCCTTAGACGATGACGTGATTGAGTTTTTGGAGGTGATAGGTTAAAGGCAATAATGGAAAAGTTAAATTTTCCAGAAGATCTTCCTATTGAAAATGGGTTTATTTCTAAAAGTATTGAATCTGCACAAACAAAAATAGAAGGAGCAAATTTTGATTCAAGGAAATATACTTTAGAATATGACGATGTGTTGAATAAGCACAGAGATGTTTTTTATAAACAAAGATATGTCATGCTTGAAAAGTCTGAGAAAAATATATTAAAAGAAGAAATAGTTTCTTTGTTTGAAAAGTATAATATTGAAATAAGCCAATATGATAAAAAGGAACAAGAACTTGGAAGTGATAATTTAAAACAAGCAGTAAAAATTATTTCGCTTAGAGTAATGGATACTTATTGGACCGAGCATTTAGAAAATATGGAACATCTTCGAGATTCTGTTCGTTTACGTGCTTATGGACAACGAGATCCTCTAGTTGAATATAAAAAGGAAGGAAATCTTTTATTTAAAACGCTTGTCGTTAATTATGAAAATGCTATAATTAATTCCATATTAAGCTTGGCTCCAGCGGTGAATATTAACAGTCCTCAAAAACAGACAGAGAATGAAAAATTAGTTGAAGAAAG
>JALNZJ010000021.1 GCA_023229485.1 bacterium
AGCTAAATATATCAAAGGCCTACCCCCAAAAAAGTTGATTCACACAGGAAATCCAATTAGAGAAGGAATTTTATCAAAAAATATTGCTTTGACTCAAGAAATATTTTGTCTTAATAACAAAAAACCCATATTATTGATACTTGGAGGATCACAAGGAAGCAAACGAATAAACACGCTAATTATTGAAAATCTGGATTATTTACTTGAAAATTTTGAAATTATACATCAGACTGGAAGCATAGATTATGAACGGATTATTAAATACAAAACTAGGGATTATCATGTCTATGATTTTTTAAGTGAAGAAGAGATGGGATATGCTTTGAATTGTGCTACTTGCGTCATTAGTCGATCTGGATCAAGCAGTATTTCCGAAATATCAATAGCTGGAAAACCATCAATTCTAATACCATTACCTGAATCAGCTCAAAATCATCAATTTTACAATGCTATTATTTATGAGAAACTAAAAGCTTGTATCGTAATAGAGGAAAAAAATTTTACAAAAGAAAATTTTATTAATTCGCTAAATAGAATTACGGATTTCAAGGATGGAATAACTTTTAGAACAGCGGCAAAAAACTTCGATAAAGGAAATGCCACAAAAATAATCGTCGAAAAAATATTAGAAGAAATCAATGACCAATAATTCTGTAAAAATAAAGACACGATTTGCTCCGTCACCAACTGGCCCAGCACACATCGGCAGTATCCGAACAGCCTTATTTAACTACCTGCTTAGTCGTAAACTAGGAGGGTTTTTTGTATTAAGAATAGAAGATACCGATAAAGAAAGATCAAAAATAGAATGGGAACATATGCTACTTAAAAGCATGACTTGGCTTGGTTTTGATTGGGACGAAGGACCCATTATGATTGAAGGGCAAGAGTCAATGTTTGATAATAATTCTTATGATATTAAGTATATTGGAGAAAATGGCCCCTACAGGCAAAGCGAAAGAACAGAAATATATAAAAAATATCTCCAAAAAATGCTTGACGAAGGGCATGCGTATTATTGTTTTTGCACTAAAGAAGAAGTAGAAGCTCAAAAAGGTTACCTAATGTCAATTGGGGAATCTCCAGTTTATAAAGGAACTTGTAGGAATATTACTAAAGAGGATGCCGAGGAGAGGATTAAGCAAGGAAAAAAATGCGTCATAAGATTCAAATCTCCCGAAAAACACAAAATAGTTTTCGAAGACCTGATTAAGGGAAAAATAGAATTTGATTCCGAAACCTTAGGTGATTTTGTTATTGCAAAAAATTTAGAAACACCTCTCTA
Source organism: bacterium (assembly GCA_023229485.1). Taxonomy (GTDB): domain Bacteria; phylum Patescibacteriota; class Minisyncoccia; order Minisyncoccales; family Minisyncoccaceae; genus Minisyncoccus. The sequence continues at coordinate 1,286 of JALNZJ010000021.1, forward strand.
TAACTTCACCTGTGTTGTTGATGACTATGAAATGGGAATAACGCACGTTATTAGAGGAGAAGACCATGTTTCTAATACGCCAAAACAGATTATTATGTTCAATGCTTTAGGTGTTAAACCGCCGATTTTTGCTCATATACCATTAATCTTAGGACAGGGAAAGAAAAAACTCAGCAAAAGAGATGCCGAAACCTCACTTGAAGAATATTATCACGAAGGATACTTACCGGAGGCAATTATAAATTTCGTTGCATTTTTAGGTTGGAATCCAGGTACCGAAAAAGAAATATATTCAATGAAAGAATTGATTGAAGATTTTTCCGTAGAAAAAATACAAAAATCAGGAGCTATTTTTAATTCAGAAAAATTAGACTGGATAAACGGATTATATATTAGAAAAAAATCTATTGATCAATTAACAAAACTTTGTATCCCATTTTTGATTGAAGCAAATTTAATCAAAAGACATGCAGCTGGAACGTATCTAACAGTAGATACCGAAGAACTTATCCCGACTTATAAAATTGAAAAATCTGTTGCCCTTTATCAAGAAAGAATGAAAAAACTTTTGGAAATTGCTGAATTTACTGATTTTGTTTTTAAAAAAGATATTGATTATGACAAAAGCCTTCTGAAATGGAAGGCCATGACCGAAGAAGAGACAATAGTATCATTAGAAAAATCATTAGAGTTGATAAGATCGATTATTAATTTCGATAAAGAAAATATAGAAAAAGTAATTTTTAGTGAAGCAGAAAAAATGCCAAATCGGGGAGACCTGTTATGGCCCTTTCGAGTTGCCTTAACAGGAAAACAGTCATCAGCTGGTCCAACGGAGATAGCTGAATTATTAGGAAAAGAAAAGTGTTTAGATAGGATAGAATTAGCAATTAAAAAAATAAAATATGCTTAAAAGATTATCATTAGTATTAATTATTATAGCTTTTTCATCAATTAATTTTGTGCATGCACAAGAAAATGTTCAATCAAATCAAACAATTAATGATAAAATAATTAATATCTGGAAAAATGATGCCGAGCCATTCTTAAAGGGGGTTGCTTGTTCATTCAAAACAGATGTTTGGGACAAGGCAAACAACTGGCTAGAAAAAAATAAATTTAAAAAAATTGATATGAGTAAAAACGAAGAGGGAAAAAATGAAGACAAAAAAAATTGCACATTTTTTGACACATTACATAAGGCAATAACCGGAAAAGAACCCACAACCAAATAACCCTTTCCTTTATCATTCCTGTTTACCTGCCCAAGGAAGGTTTACCTGCCTTTAGAATTTTGAAATTTAATATTTAGTAATTATGATCTCTGAAAAAGAAATTAAAAGTATTGCAAAACTTGCATATCTAAACATAAGCGAGCAAGAAATAGAAAAACTAAGAAAGGATTTTTCTTCAATTTTGGAATACGTAGATAAACTGAAAGAAGTAGATATTCCTGAGATTAGCGAAACAGCAAATCTTTCCAAAACAGAAAATGTTGAAAGAGAAGACATAGCTAAAAGATTTGATACTAAGCTATTGATAGACGCAATGCCAAAACAAAAAAATGGATATTTAGAAGTCAAAAAAGTATTATACAATGACTAATTTAACAAATCTTACCATCAAACAGGCAAATAATAGCCTAAAAAATAAAGAATTTTCATCTGTCGAATTAACTCAAGCATATTTAAAAAAAATAAAAGAAAAAGATAAAGACATCAAAGCCTATCTTTCAGTTTGTGAAGATACTGCCATCTCTCAGGCAAAAAAGGCGGATGAAAAGATTTTAAAAAACGAACCCCTATCAGAAATAGAGGGCATACCTTGTGCTGTCAAGGATAATATAATGATAAAGGGTGAAAAATGTACCGCTGGCTCAAAAATTCTTGAAAACTATACCGCTATTTATGACGCAACTGTTATTGAAAAAATTAAAAATGCTGGAGGGGTATTTTTAGGGAAGACAAATCTTGATGAGTTTGCTATGGGCGGATCTTGTGAAAAATCAGCCTTCTTTGTAACCAAGAATCCTCATGACTTAGAAAGAGTTCCAGGCGGATCGTCAGGTGGTTCAGCTGCCAGCGTAGGAGGTGATTTAAGTGTCTATGCACTCGGATCGGATACTGGAGGTTCTATTCGTCAACCAGCATCCTTTTGTGGTGTAGTAGGACTTAAGCCGACCTATGGTGCAGTTTCAAGATACGGACTTATTGCTTATGCCTCATCATTAGATCAAATTGGACCACTCGGAAAAACGGTCGAAGATTGTGAAATCGTGTTCAATATTCTAAAAGGACAGGATAGACTAGATTCAACTAGTACTAATTTTGAAGCCACCTATTCCAATAAAGACAAAAAACTTCGCATTGGAGTACCAAAGGAATATTTTTCTGCAGGATTAGATAAAGAGATAGAAGCTTCTATTAAAAATGCTATTAATTTCTATGAAAAAAAAGGAGCAGAAATTATCGACATTACACTTCCACATACAGAATATATCGTTGCTTGTTACTACATAATCGCAACATCCGAGGCAAGTGCAAATTTAGCTCGTTTAGACGGATTAAAATATGGTACCCAAGGCAAGCTTGAAAATTCTCAATCAATTAACGATTTATATTTTGAAAACAGAACTGCGGGATTCGGACCAGAAGTTAGGAAAAGAATTATGCTTGGAACATATACACTTTCATCTGGGTACTATGATGCTTATTATAAAAAAGCTTTAAAAGTCAGAACGTTAATCAAACAAGATTTTGAAAAAGCTTTCGAAAAAGTAGATGTCATTTTAGGACCAGTATCTCCTTGTTTACCATTTAAAATAGGGGAGATGTCAAACGATCCGCTCGCAATGTATTTGGCTGATATATACACAGCAGCAATAAACCTTGCTGGACTTCCCGCTATATCAATCCCTTGTGGAAAATCAAAAAACGGATTACCGATTGGATTACAAATAATCGCCCCGCCTTTTTGTGAAAAAAAATTATTTGAAATAGCTAAAATTTTTGAAACCCAGAACCTCCTTAATTAAGTAAACAATCTATTTATTAGTTATAGAGAATCTGTTAAAATGAATTTGTTATTATTAGTCCATCTTAATATCTATGTTCATTGACGAACTTAATTTATTTTTAACATCAACAGAATTAAATAATTTTCTCCTTCCATTCAAAGTATTATCGGTTATATTAGCGATAGCTTTTATTTATGGTGCAAATAAATACTATAAGATAGAAAAATTCGCCGTCTCAGAATGGGTTAGAAAATACAATCATTTTTTTCACCTTAAAAGTCCGGCTGAAACAAAAACTATTCCTGAAAGATTTCAAAATATTATTGACTTGATAAATAAAAAAAATCAAATCGATACTAAGATGGCTCTAGTCAAAAATCAATATTTATTATGGGACATTTTAAAGGAAATGAAGCTTACTGAGGAAATGTTAGGGGAGTTATCAGAAGAACAATTTCCAAACGTAAGTGCGGTTAAAGATTTAATTGAAATTGCTGATTATGTAAAACAAGATCCATCCTATACGGTCAATATTGGAAGAACAAGAGAGCTTTTTATATTAATGAGGGATTCACTAATAAAATTACATATAATCTAATTTAAAAATGGAAGATAAAAATATTAGTCTTGGAAAATTAATCATACTTGACGGTATTGATGGTTGCGGAGGAGAAACTCAGACAAAAAAATTAAGTGAATTTTTGGAAAAAAAAGGTAAAAAAGTAAAAACATTTTCATTTCCAGATTACGACAGCTCAATCGGTAAGTTCTTAGATTCATATCTTCACAGTAATGATAATCTTAGTCCAGAAATTCAAACAATTTTTCATTATGCTGGATTTTTAAACAGTAAAAAGGACATAGAACAAGCTCTTAGTGAAGGATACATCATAGTTTGTGACAGATACGTAACAACAACAATGACCTATCAAGGAATACAAGGAGTTGAATATGAAAAAATTGAACAATTAATCAAGACCTTTCCGATTCCCAAGCCAGACATTGCTATATATTTAAGCATTTCAGCCGAAACGTCGGCTAAAAGAAAAATGGCTGAAAAGGGAAACCTTGATAGATTCGAAGCTGATTTAGATTTTCTACGAAAAATAGCAGAAAAGTATACCGATTACGCAAAGCAAAACATGTATTGTAGGCAAGAAATAGTTGACGCCGAAAGAAGTATAGACGAGGTTTCGACGGAAATTGCTAAAATAGTCAATAACATTATATAAGTAAGGCCCAAAAACGAACAATTCTATTATCGAATTAAACAAAAACTACCCATGGGTAGTTTTTCTTTGGCGGACCCGACCGGACTCGAACCGGCAGTCTCCTCCGTGACAGGGAGGCGCGATAACCAATTTCGCTACGGATCCAATAATAGATATTTAGCACACAATATAAAATCAATCAATTGCATCAGTTGGTGTGCCTGGGGTGGGAGTCGGACCCACGACAACTCGCTTATGAAACGAGTGCTCTAACCACTGAGCTACTCAGGCGCTTCTTGAAGCGAGAGCTCCAATAAAACAATGTTGCGGTTCCTAGAATTGCACTAGGGTCTCCAGCTTATGAGACTGGCGAGGTACTACTCCTCTAAACCGCTATGTAAATAACAATAAGTATTTTAACAGAAAATGAAATAAAATCAAGTTTTTACAAAAAAAATTGCTTTTCGAATTTCTACTCAGCAATATAATCTACACAAATAACAACACGCTATTGAGCAATAACAGACAATCATCTTTTTTTCCAACACAACAAATATCAACCAATTCTTTATCCTTAAAAATCAAAAAAATACTATTACTATTTTTTCTTAACATTAAAATTTTTCTCTTTAAGCGATGCCTAAAGACACATTCAATGTTAGATGAGAATTCAGACAAGATGTTATTAGATTTTATCGCATCAGTCTGAGTAAAGGCCAGGTTGTCAAGCCAATTCAATAAAAGGATTAACCTTGGGAGACTATTAATTCTATTTTGTAAAGAAATAAAATCATCTTTATACTCTTCAGTGCTCGAAAAAGGACTTAGAATCTTAAATTTACTCTTTATTTCAATCTTTCTTAGCTTCATGAACCAAAAACAAAATAACACACAATCAGATAACTTTCAAGTTTTCAAATCATACCTTGATTTCACTAAATATCATGATCTTCTAAGAATTTAATGGCATCATCAACCATTTTTTTATTGCTTTCAAAAGAAATTTTGTCCAAAACCTCATTATAGGTAAACCAGCCAAATTCAGAAATCTCCTCTTCTTGTATCTTTATATTATCAATATTTCGAACTATTCCTAAGAAAAAAATAACCTCCTTAAAAACCTTGCCTTCTTTTCGATAAAAATAGTAATTTTGAAAATGCTTAAATCCTTTTATAATTTCACAATCTTTTATTCCCACTTCTTCAGTAAATTCACGCAGTGCGGTTTCCTGTTCGGTTTCATTATTCTCAACATGCCCCTTGGGAAACCCCCAATGACCAATAAGATGCTTAATTAATAAAAAATAAACCTCACCACTTTTTCTATGGATTGGTATAATACCACAAGACTTTTCTTTCATATTTTTAAATCAATTATAATTTAAAAATATTATAACGCAAAAACTACTTTTCGACTACCTTTCTCAATATAACCAAAAGATGGGGTTATTTTTTAATGCCAAGTAATTGCACGATTTATCAATCGTTATATATCAATACAACATTGACCTTTGGCTTCGTTTAAGTTAGAATAAGATAGAAATAATATGGAATTCCAAGAAATTAAAAATACAATTGCAAGTAAAATCAAGAAAATAGCTAATACCAAAGAACTTAAAGAATTTTCTAATGAATATTTAGGGAAAAAGGGTGAAATTAGAAAACTTTTCTCAGAATTAAAAAATCTTAGTGCGAAAGAGAAAAAAAATCTTGGTCAAGAACTCAATCAATTCTCAAACGAAATGGAGCAATTGGTTTTTGAAATGGAGCAAAATTTCAAAATATCACAAAAAATATCACAAAAAAGCATCGATAGCGTAAACATCGAACTCCCAGGCGAACCCCCAGAAGTAGGGCACATTCACCCTCTAACAACGGTAAAAAATGAAATGGAACACATATTTGAACTGATGGGATTTTCGGTTGTTGAAGGGCTAGAGGTTGAAGACGAATGGCACAATTTTGATTCCTTAAATATACCCGAAGGACATCCCGCTAGAGATGCATTATCTCTTGGAAAAACTTTTTATCTTAAAAATGGGGGAGTTATGAGAAGTCAAACTTCTTCTGCTCAAACGAGATATATGAAGAAAATGAAACCTCCAATCAAAATTGTTATCCCAGGACGTGTTTATCGTTATGAAAAAACAGACGCTTCTCATGAAATAAATTTTTACCAATTAGAAGGAATCTATATCGATGAAAATGTTTCCGTTGCAAACTTAAAAGCTATCTTAGAAAAATTTCTACAAAAATTCTTTCAAAAAAAGGTTGAAATTAGATTAAGGCCGAGTTATTTTCCCTTTACTGAGCCAAGTTTTGAAGTTGATATGCTCTGCTCTGTTTGTGGAGGTAAGGGATGCTCTACTTGCAAAAAAACTGGCTGGGTTGAACTGCTCGGCTGTGGCATGATTCATCCAAACGTTATCAAAAATGGCGGATTAGATCCTAATCAGTGGAAAGGATTTGCTTTTGGACTTTCAATTGATCGACCAGCTATGATGAAATACAAAATAAACGATATTCGTCTTTTTCACAGCGGAAATCTTAAATTTTTAAAACAATTCTAAAATGTTAATCTCATACTCTTGGCTAAATTCATTTTTTAAAAAACCCCTCCCAAGACCAGAAAAACTGGCCGAGCTTTTGACATTGCACTCCTTCGAAAATGAAAATATTTCAGAAATTAAAAATGATTGGATATTAAGTCTTGATGTCCTACCCGACAGGGCAGGAGATTGCCAATCGCATCTTGGAGTCGCAAGAGAAATATCTGCGATTATTGGACACAATCTTATTCATCCAGAAATAAAATTTAAAGAACATCCAAGCCTTAAAACAAAGGATTTCTTAGAAGTAGAAGTAAAAGATAAAGATTGTCGAAGATATATTAGTAGGGTTATTAATAATGTCAAAATAGGCCCCTCGCCAAAATGGATTTCCGAAAAATTGGCCGCTTGCAACATAAATTCAATCAATAACGTAGTTGATGCTACAAATTTTGTAATGCTGGAACTCGGACAACCCCTGCATGCTTTTGACTACGACAAAATTAAAAATAAAAAGATTATTGTTAAAAAAGCAAAAGCAGGAGAAAAAATATCATTGCTTGGGGGTCTAGAAGCAACTCTCGACAAAACCACGCTAACTATATCCGACGAAGAAGGGGCTATGGCCATTGCTGGAATTAAGGGAGGTAAAAAAGCCGAAATCGACAATAATACTAAAAACATTGTTTTAGAATCGGCAAATTTTACTTCAAAACTAATAAGTCAAACAGCTAGAAAAATAAATATTAGAACAGATGCCTCAATGCGTTTTGAGCATCAACTAGATCCAAATTTAGCCGATATCGCTATTGATAGGGCCGCTACAATCATTGCCCAAATCACAGAAGGAAGTGTTCTTGCAGGAAAAATCGACTTTTATCCCGAAAAAGTAAAACCCATAAAATTAAAATTAGAAATTGAATTACTTGAAAAAACCCTCGGTGTTTCTATCCCTCAGAAAGAAATTGAAACAATATTATCTCGACTTGGATTTCACGTATTACAATCAAATAAAAAAATTATTTCAATTGAAGTCCCAACTTGGAGACAAGACGTTGTTCTTCCCGAAAATTTAATTGAAGAAATAGGACGCATTTATGGT
>JALNZJ010000022.1 GCA_023229485.1 bacterium
TCGGCTTATTGCTTACGCTTAGGGTATGAATTGGGTGAAAGAGAAAAGGATGGTACTAAATATACAGTTTGTTTTTTTGGCAATCAAGAATGTGAAGAACTTGCATTTTATAAGGGTGAATGTAAACTTATTGAAGATTCGGTTGAATAAATTAATTTATTTTGAAAATTTAAACAAGACATTAGAATGATAAAAAAATATTTTATTCTGACTTTCGGGTGCCAAATGAATGAATCTGATTCTGAGAGAATGGCTTCTTTATTTGAATCGATTGGATTAAAACAATCTTTGGAAATAGAAAGTGCTGATTTGGTGATTGTAAATATGTGTTCGGTTCGTCAAAGTGCTGTTGATAGAATATTGGGAATAGCAAATAAGTTTAAAGAACTTCGACAAAAGAAAAAAGGTTTTAAGGCTATTTTAACTGGATGCATGCTTGATCCAGACAAGGATAAGTTTATTAAGATTTTCGATTTTGTTTTGAATAAAGAGGACTTGGAGGTTTGGCCCCAAATACTTGCCGGAGAAGGAATAAGCAGTAAAAAAAAGCGTGACTATTTGAAGATAACTCCAAAACAATCAAGCTCGTTCCAAGGATTTGTACCAATATCAAATGGATGTGATAATTTTTGCACTTATTGTGCAGTGCCTTATGCGAGAGGTAGATTAATCTGCCGAAAACATACAGACATCTTAAAAGAAGTGAAGATGCTAGCTGAAAAAGGCTATAAAGAGATTTGGTTGCTTGGAGAAAATGTAAATAGTTATCTTTCTCCTGCGGATAAAAAAATTAATTTTGCTGACATAATTAGAAGGATAGATAAAATAAAAGGTGATTTTTGGCTTCGTTTTACTAGCCCTCACCCTAAGGATTTTTCTGATGAATTAATTGAGACTCTTGCGAAGTCGCCTAAATTTGCACCTTATATAAATTTGCCGGCTCAGTCTGGAGATGATGAAATATTGCATAAGATGAATCGGCCTTATAGTTCTAAAAAATATTTAGAAGTTGTAAGAAAAATTAGGAAGTCATTTGCCGAAAATCGAGTGGGGCTTGAAAAAGAAGTCGCAATTTCTACTGATATAATTGTTGGCTTCCCTACTGAGACAAAAAAACAATTTTTGAACACTGTTAAGTTGTTTAATCTGGCGAAATTTGATATGGCGTTTATTGCTCAATATTCGCCTCGTCCACAATCTCATTGTTATAAGAATATGAAAGATGATGTAAAAAAAGTTGACAAGAGATTGAGGCACAAGGAATTAACGGAAACACTTCGCCTTGTTGGATTGGGGCGAAATAAGGTTTTTTTGAATAAGGAAATTTCGGTATTAATTTTTGAAAAATATAAGGGTTATTATCTTGGAAGGAGTAGACAGAACAAAGCGATTAAAATATTTTCAAAAAAAGAAAATATAATTGGAGAAAAAATAAATGTTAGGGTAATTAAAGTTTTGCCATTAAGTTTGGAAGCAGAGCAGGTATGAAAAATATTCCGAAACAAAAATTAGTTGTTATTCTTGGTGCAACTGCAGCAGGTAAAACTGATTTGGGTGTTTGGCTTGCAAAAAAATATAATGGAGAAGTCGTATCTGCTGATTCACGATTAGTTTATCGGGAAATGAATATAGGAACTGCGAAACCAAAAAATGAAAGTAGTGATGGGTTTATAACTAATGGTGTTATCCATCATATGATTAACGAGTCCTCTCTAAAAAAAATATATACTGCGGCTGTTTTTAAGAAAAGAGCTATTAGCGAAATAAAGAAAATTGGGCGAAAAAATAAAAATGCTTTTTTGGTTGGAGGAACTGGCTTATATATTGATGCAGTTGTGGATAATATCGACTTCCCTTCTATCCTTCCAAATAATGAACTAAGAAATGTGCTGGAAAAAAAGACGTTGGAAGAATTGGTTTATGAATACGGTCTTTTGGATCCATTAGGCGTGGAAAGAATTGATAAAAATAATAAAAGAAGGCTTATTAGAGCCATTGAAGTATGTAGGTTGACTGGAAAGTCGTTTTGGGAAAATAGACGACTAAATGACCCTATTTTTGACTGTCTAGAGATTGGTATTAAAGTTGAAAGAGATGAGTTGGCGGATAGAATTAAAAAAAGAATCAATAGAATGATAAAAGATGGTCTTCAAAATGAGGCAATTAATTTAATTAAAAAGTATGGAGAAATCTCTCCTCTTCAAACTATTGGTTATCAAGAATGGAAAGATTATATAACTAAAGAAATTGACAAAAAAGATATTGAAGAAATAAAAGAAAGAATATTTTTGAATACTAATAAATTTTCAAAACGTCAAATAACTTGGTTTCAGAAAAATAAAAAAATTCATTGGATAAAGACTAAAAAGGAAGCCGAAAAATTGGTAAAGGAATTTTTGAAATAAAAAAGAAGCCGTGCGGCTTCTTAATTTTTAATCTATGTTTGTTTATTATTTTTCTAAAACCTTTTTTAGTAACTCAGCAGCTTTTTGGGGATTGGCTTTTCCTTTTGAAACGGACATAATCTGTCCGATTAGAAAGGCAAAACTATTTTGTTTCCCTGCCTTGTAGTCCTCGACTGGTTTTGGATTTTTTTCCAAAACTGTAATAATTATTTTTTCCAATTCTGAATCATCTGTTATTGGTGATAATCCTTCATCTTCAATAATTTGAGTGGGGTCCTTCCCCTTGCTATACATTTCTAATAAAACTGTTTTTGCAATCTTGCTGGTTATTTTTTTGTTGGCTATTAGGCAAATAAATTCACCAAAATTTTCAGGAGAAATTTTCTTATTCAAAAATACGAATACATCCTCAATTCCTTTAAGCTCAGGATCGCTTTTTAGGATAGATTGCAGGTCGGTAGTAATATAGTTAGTGCAAAGCTTTATTATTTCAAAGTATTTTTCATCTGCTATCTCCTTTATTTGATTGCTTTCCTTGTACCAAGAAATTAATTCGGAAACGGCTTTTTCAAAAAATATTCCAACTTCTACTTTACGAACAAAAAATTCTATTGTTTTATGATCTAAATTGTATTCATTTTTATATCGATCTCTTTTTTGATTGGGCAGCTCTGGTAAGGAAGATAAAATAGCTTCTATCTTTTCGCTTGAAATTGAAAGTGGCGGCAAGTCTGGCTCGGGAAAATATCGATATTCGTGGGCATCTTCTTTACTTCTTTGACTGAAAGTCAATTCTTTGTTGTCGTCCCAGCCTCGAGTTTCTTGGATTATTTTTTCTTTGTTTTCTAGTGCTTCTATCTGTCTTTTTGTTTCGTATTCAATAGATTTTTCTACAGTTTTAAATGAGTTAAGATTTTTAATCTCAACTTTTGTTCCTAGCTCGTCATCATCTTCTGTGTTAACGGAAATGTTTACTTCGCACCTCATCTGCCCCTTTTCCATATCTGCATTTGAGACATCAAGGTATTTGAGGATTAATTGTATTTCTTGGGCGAATCTTTTTGCTTCTTCTCCCGTGTGAATGTCGGGTTCGGTTACAAGCTCCATTAAAGGCACGCTTGATCTGTTAAAATCGATCAAGGTAGTCCCATCTTTGGTGTGGTATGATTTTGCAGTATCTTCTTCCATGTGAATTCTTGTAATCCTGACTCGCTTGATTGAGCCATCGTCTAGTGGTACGTCTAAATATCCACCAAAACAAATTGGCATATCAAACTGGGATATTTGATATCCCTTTGGAAGGTCTGGGTAAAAGTAATTTTTTCGATCAAACTTTGTATGTTCAGCAATTTTACAGTTAAGGGCAAGTCCTGTTTTGATAATCTTATTAATAGCTTCCTTGTTGATGACCGGAAGTGTGCCTGGATGACCAGCACATACTGGGCATGCATTAATGTTTGGCTTCTCTTCTAAAGAATTATTTTCCTCATTAGGACAAGAACAAAACATTTTAGAGTTTGTTTTTGATTCGAAGTGTATTTCTAGTCCGATAGTTGCTTTGTACATAATATTAAAAATCTAGTTATAAATAGATTGCTTCTCTGAATCCGCAATGACAAGACAATAAAAAAATAAAATGAATTAATTTTTTTTGAGTTCGTTCATAATTATAACACCACTACTAGTTCCAATTATATCTGCACCCGCTTTTATCATCATTTTGATGTCTTTTAGTGTTTTAACCTTTCCAGAGGCTTTTATCAAGAGTCCTGGTGCGTTTTCTCTCATAATTCTTAAATGAATTGCTTTTTCTTTTAATTCCCTATTCTCTAACGGATCTTTTTCGGTGGCGGTTTTGACACAAATTGCTCCTGCCTTTTTGACGATTTGAGAAACTTTGGCAACTTCTTCGTCGGTTAAAAAGCCACTGCCAATAATTATTTTGGCGTCACCTAAGGAACAAATTTCTTTAAGATCTTTTTGGATTATTGTCCATCTTTCGTGCTTGACGTCTGGAATGCTTATTACCACATCAAGATCATTGGCTCCGTCTTTAATAGCTTTTTTACATTCTTCCATCCTTCTTTCGTGAGAGCTGTCTCCGATTGGGTCGTCAATCAATACAACAGTTTTAATATTAGTTCCCTTGAGTTGCTGGGCTGCTAATTTTACCCATTTTGGCCTAATGCATACGCCTCGGAATTGGTATTGCTTGGCCTCAGCGCAAGTTTTGATAATTTCTTCCTTGGTTGCTTTTGGATTAATATTTGTGTGGTCAATATATTGATTGATTGTTTTTGCTGGCATAATAGAGTTTGTATTTATTATTTTAATTTAATATTTGTATTATATCAGATAGCTACATATAAAAAAAGATTCCCGATCAGGTCGGGAATGACAAAAAGTGGATGGGAAAGACAAAAATGGTTATAGTTCTTTTTCGAGTTTGCTTTCTTCGGGGTGGTGAACGTTGACGTATTTAGCATTTTTCTTGAGATAGTATGGTTTGGTCGTCGGAGATGATAAGACTTCGAATACCAGCTGGCAGACTCTCATCCCTGGGTAAAGTAGTACAGGGATCATACCAATGTTTTCCATTTCTAAAACTATTTTACCTTTGAATCCTGGATCAATGTGTCCTGCTGTTGAGTGAATCACTATTCCTAATCTTCCTAAGCTAGAGCGGCCATCAATACGGGCGGCAATGTCGGCGGGAAGTCCAACTTCTTCTAATGTTGCCCCTAAAACGAATTCGCCTGGATGAAAAACGAAGGGTTCTCCTTCTGAAACTTTAATCATCTTAGTCATATTTTTGAAGGTTTCAGGGTTTTTTGTATCTATATATGGCTTTTTGGTGTGGTCAAAGACCATAAATTCATCACTAAGCCTTAAATCTAAAGAAGCCGAACCTAGTTGTTCTTCTATGTTCGGCTTCGGCTCTATAGATATGTTTCCTTCGTCTAAAAACTTTTTAATTTCTCTATCTGATAATATCACGGATTTAGACGTTAGATTAATTATTAGTCAACAACTTCAATTCCAAGCGATCTAGCAGTTCCTTCTAAGATTTTCATTGCTTGTCCCATATCCTTGGTGTTCATATCAACGATTTTTCTTTTTGCAACTTCTTCTAGCTGAGATTTGGTAATTTTACCAACTTTTTTCTTGTTTGGAGTTGCAGAACCACTTTTTAAATCAATTGCTCTTTTAATCAATTGAGCTGCTGGTGGTTGCTTTAAAACAAAGGTGTATGTTTTGTCTTTGTAAACAGTAATATCTACTGGAATCTTAAAATCTCCTAATTCCCTAGTAGCTTCGTTGAATTTTGAACAAAAATCAGCGATGTTAACTTGGTGAGATGCTAGTGCTGGACCTACTGGAGGTGCTGGATTAGCTTTCCCTGCTTGAATGTGAAGCTTTATGATAGCTTTAAGTTCTTTTGCCATATTTTTCTATTAAGTCTTTTCTTATAATTTCTTGATTTGTAATGAGTCTAGCTCTAGCGGAGTATCTCTGCCGAACATATTAATCATGACCTTTACTTTACCTTTTTCTTTATCTACCTCGGATATTTTTCCATCGTAATCCTTGAATGGTCCATCGATTATCTTAATTGATTCTCCGATATCGAAATCTACTTTATATTTTGGCTCTTCTTCTCCCATTCTCTTTTTGAGTGAATCCATTTCTTGAAGAGATACTGGTAAAGGAATTGTACCTGAGCCTACAAAACCAGTTACATTTGGGGTATTTCTTACAACATACCAAGAGTCATCAGTTACAACCATTTCAACTAAAACATATCCTGGGTAAATTTTTTCTTCAATTACTCTTTTTTTACCATTCCTAATTTTGATTTTTTTTTCTTTTGGAACGACAACATTGAAGATTTTGTCTTCCATTCCCAGCGATTCAACTCTTTGAGTTAGGTTTTTTGCCACCGCATCTTCGTAGCCTGAGTAAGTATGAAGAACATACCATCTTCTTTCGTTTGAAGTTTGTTGTTTTGACATGATTATTACTTAATGACAAGTTGTTTAAGTTGTTTAAATCCTTCTTGGATTATTACATCTGTTAATCCTAAGAAAGTTGCAGCGATTAAGACAAAAACAATAACGGTAATTGTGTAGTTAATATTCTCCTTTTTACTAGGCCAAGTTATTTTTTTCATCTCAGCAAAAACATCTCCCAAAAAATTTTTGATTTTATTTTGCATATTCATATATAAGTAGGTTACCAAAATACGCCCTAAATGTCAATTATTTGCTTATATGTCAAGAAACTTGACGTTTTTAGCAGCAGATTGAATAAACTTTTTTCTTGGAAGAACTTCCTTGCCCATTAACATATCAAAAACACTATCGGCCATTATTGCATCGTCAATTGTGACACGTAATAATACTCTATTTTGAGGATCCATAGTTGTTTCCCATAGTTGTTCGGGATTCATTTCTCCCAAACCTTTATATCTAGCGATATTTATACCTGATTTGTCCTTAAATTCTGCAGTTGCTAATATTTTTTCTTTTTGTTCATCTGAATATGCATATTTTAAGTCCTTTCCTTTTTGAATTTTGTAAAGAGGTGGCTGTGCAATATATAAATATCCACTGTCAATAATAGGCTTAAAGTATCTAAAGAATAATGTTAAGAGCAGTGTCCTAATATGATTTCCGTCACTATCGGCATCACACATAATGATGATTCGATGATAACGTAATTTTTCGATATTAAAGTCGTCTGAAATCGCAGCTCCAAAGGCAATAACCAATGATTTAACTTCTTCTGAAGCAAGCATTCTGTCTAAGCGTACTTTCTCAACGTTAAGGATTTTACCTCTGATTGGTAAAATTGCTTGAAATCTTCTATTTCTAGCTTGTCTACTTGAACCTCCAGCGGACTCTCCCTCTACGATATATATTTCGGATTCTTCTGGTTTTTTACTAGAGCAATCCGACAATTTTCCCGGTAGTGATAATCCATCCAAAATACCTTTTCTAAGAATTGTTTCTTTGGCGGCTTTAGCAGCTTTTCGAGCCTTGTAGGATAAAACAGCTTTTTCGATAATGGCCTTAGTGTCTTGAGGGAATTTTTCGAGATAGGTGTTAAGTGCTTCGGAAACAACTGCTTCGGTAATTGGACGAGCTTCTGGGTTTCCTAATTTTGTTTTTGTTTGTCCTTCAAATTGAGGTTCAATAATCTTTACCGAGACTATGGCTGTTAGTCCTTCTCTAATATCATCTCCACTAAGATTTGGTTCTGAATCTTTAAGAAATCCTCCTTTTCGTGCGTATTCGTTAATAAGACGAGTTAGAGCGGAACGAAAACCGGTTAAGTGTGTTCCTCCTTCACTAGTATGAATATTATTGGCGAAGCTTTCTTCCATAACTTCGAAGTCATCGGTGTAAAGAAAGGCCGTTTCAACTAATATGTTATCTTTTTCTGTAGAGCAGTAAAAAGGAGTATTGTGGACCTTTTCTGAGTGCCTGGCCATATATTTTAGATATGAAGCTACTCCACCTTCAAAATAAAAATGGTATTCAAAGACATCGTTTGGATTTCTTTCATCATAAAAATCAACCTTTATTCCTTTGGTTAGATATGCTTGTTGCCTTAAATGGCTAAGAATTTTTTTACGATCAAAAACTGTTTCACTAAAAATAGTGTTATCTGGAAAAAAAGTTACAGTTGTTCCTACTTGCTTGCATTCGTCTATTTTTTTAACTGGAGCTACTGGTTTTCCTTGTTTGTATTCTTGCATGTACTTTCCTCCATCACGACAAACCTCGACCTTCATTTCCATTGATAGTGCACAAACGACAGAAGATCCTACTCCATGAAGTCCGCCTGATATCTTGTACGCTCCATTTCCAAACTTACCTCCTGCGTGGAGGGTTGTCATAATCATTTCAAGGGCAGATTTCTTTGTTTTTTCATGAATATCGACTGGAATTCCTCTTCCGTTGTCGACTACTCGAACCTTTTCTCCTGGGAGTAAATAAATTTCTATTTTATCACAATAACCTCCGAGAGCCTCATCGAGTGAATTGTCTACAATTTCATAGACTAAATGATGTAATCCTTGTGCTCCAGTTGAACCGATATACATACCTGGTCTTTTTCTAACAGGATCAAGACCTTCAAGAACATAAATGTCCTTTGCACTATAAGATGATTGTTGTTCTTTTTCTTTTGCCATACTTTCTTGAAATTATTTTCTTTCTTCCCAGCCGAATTTATCGGAAAGGCCGTTTATTATTTTTCTAACAATTGTGTCGATTTCCTCGGTATTTAATGTTTTTTCACTATGCTCAAGTATTATTTTTAGAGTAATACTTTTTTTATTGTTCGGCAACCCCTTCTTGTATACATCCAATATGCTTCCTTCGACATTAATTAAATCTGATTTTTCTATTTTTTCGATAACTTCTAATATTTCAGCATTGGTAATCGTGTCATTAATAATTCCGGAGATATCCCTATGTGCTGATGGATGAAGTGATACTTTTTTGTATTCTTTTTCTTCTCTACATTGTTCTTGAATTTTATCAAAATCTAAGTCAAAAATCATAGCACTTGCTTCTAGCTGTGTTATTTCCGCAGTATCATCCGATAATTGTCCAAAACTGCCTATTTTGACCTTATTGCATACTATATCTAATGAATTATTACTTTGCCAAGTATTTTCTTGAGAGGTAGTAAATTCG
>JALNZJ010000023.1 GCA_023229485.1 bacterium
GGACAGAATTTGGCCAGAATGAGCATTCTGGCCAAATTATTCTGGCCAGAAAAAACGTTGATTTTGGCCGGATTCATTTTAAAAGAACCTTTAAAAAAATTTTGGAAAATATGATCAAAAAATTTACAATGTTTCACGTGAAACACCCCATATTAGGTCTTAAAATCACTCGCAAGACTAAACAGTCATGTTCATAATTAAAAACGGCTATAAAGTCAAAATAGCCCATTTTGAGGGTTCACTTTCCGCATAAATACGTTCAATCTTTGAAATTTAATTAGTTGATACTTGCTCGTATTTTTTAAAATATTGAATGTTTCACGTGAAACATTGTCGAAAATTTGTCTTTTTAAAAAATTAGAAAATTTTTTTGGTTTTAGAATTTTTGTATTATTTCTAATCTTTACTTACTTATTTAAAAATTTGAGAATATTTTTCGTTTTTTTTAGAAATGCCCATTTTGAGGGTTCACTTTCCGCATAAATACGTAGATTGATACCTAAAAATGTAAAACTAGTACTTCTAAAAATTATTTGACAAAAATGTTTGTTTATATTCCAGTTCTGGCCAACTTTTTTGGCCAGAATTTGGCCAGAATCGGTTCTGGCCAAAAATGGTTTTGGCCAGAATATTTCTTTCTGGCCAAATCTAAAATTAACTTTGGCACTAATTGCACTTTTCGGTTCTGAATCTATATTGTTTTTTTGAAAAAACTAACTATAATTAATTTACCGAAAAAGTCGGGGGCCTGTAGTATAGTGGCAATACACTGCTTTCGCATAGCAGAAACACGAATTCGATTTTCGTCAGGTCCACTACTTAAAAACCATTGAATTGTTAAATATTTTTTTGGCCAGAATATTTCTTTCTGGTCAAAATTAATAAAAAGCAAGGTTCAATTTAAAAAAAAGTGGCTATTGTTTGTAAAATTCTTTTTGATTCTGGCCAAATTAGGGAAATTTTGGCCAGAAAGAGTCTACGTATTTACAACAAAAAAACTACTTTGCTGGCCAAAATGTGGATAAAACTGGGGATAATCTGGCCAGAATGTGGACAAAATTGTGTTTTTTTGGCCAGAATGGTGAAAATCTTAATTAGAATAATTTTAATTATTTTATTAGCCTTCCTTGGAATATAAAAAGCTTGCTTTTTTCGGAAAACCAGCTATCATAAATATGTAAAACATTCGGGCTTAATGTTCCTCGTCCTCAACTATCTATGATCCGGCTAATTGCCGGATTTAGACGGCTAAGTCTCTATTTATCCCAATATCTCTCGGGGTGTCATATAAGGGCATTATGCGGGCTTCGGGAGTCCGTAATCTGGGTTCAATTCCCAGCATCCCGACAAGGTTTTTATATTGCTGGAATACTGGGAATTGAAGAGGAGGCACGACAGGTGCCGAGTCAGGCTTTAGATAGTTTCAGCAGAAACTAGATGAAGAATTCCCAGCATCGAGGCAAATGCCTCGTTAACCATGGAGGTCAATTATTTATTTTAAATTAAGGACTAGAGCACTAGAGGCTAAAACTTCTAGTTTTTTTATACCCATGAATAAAGATGATTTAAATACTGGCAATAGGGGAGAATGTTTAGCTAATGAATTTCTTAGAAACAAGGGCTATGATATTCTTGATACAAATTTTTTCTTTAAGACTGAGACTGGTAAAAAAATTGGAGAAATTGATATTATCGCTAAAATACGGGGTGTTTATGTCTTTATTGAAGTAAAAACAACTACTAATAATTCATTAGTAGGGGATTATTTTTGCTTAGAAAAAAGAGTAAACAAGAATAAGGTTAATAAAATTATCTTGACTGCTAATAGTTGGTTTATCACTAAAAACATGAATATGAGTAGTTTAAAGTGGCAAATTGACGTTATTGGAGTTATTATTAATAATGAAGAAAATGATTTGAGGATCCTTCATTTTGAAAATGTTTTTGAGGATAAAAAATTTTAATAATAAACTTTTTTCTGTTATAATAAATTTCATATGAATCAAGATTTAATTTTTATTGTATTAATATTGTTTGCTTATATTAGTGCTTCAACTCCTTTTGGGTATTTGATTGCAAAATCAAAAAAAATTGATATCCGCAAGCAGGGAAGTGGTAATGTCGGAGGAACTAATATTCTTCGAAGTCTTGGCTTTTCTTACTTTTTATTAGTCGTGGTCCTCGATATTCTAAAGGTTGCCGTGCCAGTTCTTTTAGCTTTTTATTTTTCTCTTTCTGAATGGGAAATTGTGGTCATTTCCTTGGCGGCAATTACTGGAAATATGTTTAGTTTTTGGCTTAATTTTAAGGGAGGGAAGGCTGTTTCGGCCGTGTTTGCTGTTTTTATTTGTCTTGTTGGATTAAAAAATGCCTTACTGTTTTTATTCATCTGGGCGTTGCTACTATATACCTTAAAGATAATGAGCCTGAATAATTTGATAATGATTTTTATTGTTCCTGTTGCGATTTGGTATAGCACCTCGTCAATTCCTTTTACCATTCTTGGTACGTTATTTATTCCAATAGTGTGGTGGGCTCATCGTGAAAATATTAAAAGACTGGCAAAAAAAACTGAACCAAAAATTATAAAATTTTAACCCTACATGGATTTTTTCTTATATTTAGTTGCTTGTATATATTTTTTTTCACCTGCGTATTGTGCAAATGCTGCACCTCCATTGGTTGCTGGAAATTCAAGGTTTTTTAAAAATCTAGCAGGACCTATTGACTTTAATCATAAATTCTTAGGGGCTCCAATATTAGGTAATCATAAAACTTGGCGGGGATTATTATCTGAACTTATTGTTGGAACTGGGTATTTTCAAATTTTTTACTTTTCCCATGTTTTTTTTAATCTTAATTTATACCCGATTATCGGTTTTCATCCTAGTCCGTTAGATGCCTTAATTGTTGGTTTTTTGTTGTCGGTTGGTACGGTTTTTGGTGATTTGTTGTTTGCTTTCATAAAACGCCGGTTAAAAATTAAGCCGGGACAACCCTTTATACCATTTGATCAAATAAATTATTGCTTAGGGTGCTTTATTGTGTTGCAACCTTTTTATCATTTTGATTCACTTTTTTGGCTAATCATTATTCCTCTTACTTTTTTTGTTCATATAGTATTTAATCGAATTGGTTATAATTTAGGCTTGCATAAAGCAAAATGGTAATATAATGTTAATGAATGAATAATTTTAATAATTAAAGATAAAAATATGAAAGAACTAATTGATGCTTTTATAACAAGTTTTTCTGGAGGACTTCCGTCATTGATTTGGGGTGTAGTTATTTTTTTTATTGGGTGGTTTATCGCCAAAAGAATAAAAGTGTTCTTGATAGGATTAGAATTAATCAAATGTTAAAAACGCTCGGATGGGAAGAATTTTTTGATCGATACGATACAAAACTTGATATGTCTGGATTTATCGGATCTATCATTGAGTTTTTCTTCGTAATCGTTTTCTTAAGCATATCACTTGAAATTATAAAACTTGACCAAATCAATATCATATTACAAGAAGTAATTAATTATTTTCCAAATATTTTTATTTCAATCTTAATTTTTATACTTGCAATATTTTTGGCTGATTTTTCGAAAAAAATTGTCTTAGTTAAAATGGAGAAAAGGAAAATGAGCTATTCGGGAATCGTGGGTAATATTGTTGCTACAAGTACTTGGATAATTTGCACCTTGGCCATTTTATATCAGTTGCAAATTGTGCAAACTTTGATTTTAACTATTTTTATTGGGTTTATTGCTTTATTAATATTAATTTTCGGATTATCTTTTGGCTTAGGTGGCAAAGACATGGCAACAAGAATACTTAAAGATTTAGAAGAAAAAGTAAAATAATCTAAATATCCGCAATCCTTTAATTATATGGAAGAAATATCTCAAATTGAATTACAAAAAATGATAGTCTCGTCCTGTGAAAGAGTGGATAGAGATAAAGAACAAGTAAATAAGATTAATGTTTTTCCTGTTCCAGATCAAGATACTGGAAGCAATTTAGCTGCAACTTTACTTGGTGTAAAAGATGCAATTGAAGATAAGGAATTTAATAATATTGGCGAACTTGGAGATAGTGCCATGGATGGAGCACTTATTGCTGCCCAAGGAAATACTGGTATTATCTATACTGGCTGGCTAGCCGGGTTCTTTGGAGCGTTACCAAGAGAGAAAAATTTAGATACAAAAAAATTAGCAGTTGCTTTTGAAAGTGGCTATACTCGTGCCGTTGATTCTGTTCAAAACCCAAAAGAGGGGACTATTCTTGATGTAATGCGGGCTTTTGCCTATTCTTTTCGAGAAAATAGTGAAGAGGATAATATTATTAAAGTATTTAGTATCGCACTTCGAAAGGCAAATACTGCTTTGCTCGAAACTCCTAATCATATGGAAATACTTCGAACTGCAGGCGTTGTTGACGCTGGAGGATTAGGCTTTTTAATGATTATTGAGACTTATTTTGATATATTAAAGCTTTACTCTGATGAGGATATTGAAGAATTGATTCTTGCCACAGGAGATAATGAGGATGAAGAAATGGCTACAAAAAGGTTTATACAAATAATTTCAAACCGTTTTGAGGTCGTTTCTCTTTTGACTAATACTGATTATAAGATGGAAAAAATACGCTCTAAGTTACACCATCTTGGTAATTGTCTTGATGTGATTCAAATAGGGAACAAAACAAAAATACATATTCATACCGACAGTCCATATGAAATCAGGGATATAATAAAAGAGATGGGCGATATCGAAAACTTAAAAATACAGGACATGGCAAAAGAGGTTGCTGGAGAAAAATCGATTGAAAAGGTTTCTATCGGAATAGTAATTGATGAAAGGGCAGGACTTGGACAAAAAATAATTCAACACTACAATATAGAAATCATACCATTCAAAATTGATTGGCCAGAAGGGGAGACGCTCGGAGGAAATAGTGTTTGTGAAAAAATAAAAGAAGCAAAAAAGCAGGGAATCACAAATAAACCCAAAATTAACCCTATTTCATCAGAATTTTTCTTTGAAGCTTACAAAAATCAACTTGAAAAATTTGAAAAGGTTTTATGTATTGTTTCTAGCTCAAAGCTTTCCAGTAATTATGATTCAGCCGTAAGGGCAAAAGAAATGCTGCCACTTAATGATCGCGAAAGGGTATTTGTAATTGATTCAAAAAATATAAGTGCAGGACAATCGCTGGTCGTCCTAAGAGCACTGGAATTGATTAAAGAGTTACGTAATATGGATGAAATTGTAAAAAGATTAACTAACTTTGTTCCGAAAATTAATGTCTATGGAATTTTAGAAAATACTAATTGGTGGAAAAAAGAATCAAAAAGCTTTTGGTTTCAAAAAAAAGAAACCTACTATTCTTTGGTTGAAATGAGAGATGGAAAAATGACTCCAATTGAAAAAATCAAATCATCTGACCTTGTTGATGTTTTATTTAAAAAGATTGCAAAAATTTCTAATCGAGAAATTAAAAAAGGAGGAAGAATGAGGGCTGTTATTGCCCATGGAGATAATCCTGAAGACGCTCAAGAACTTCGAAAGAAATTAAAAACAATAACCAAAACAGAGGTTCCTTTTGTAACTATAACTGATCCAGTGACTAGTATTAATGCATGTCCTGAAAGCTTAATCGTAGGATGGGTGATAAAATAGAAGGATCGCATAAAATTTAGATAAGTTTGCAATTCTTGTTTTGATATTTCTTTTTCTCCGACATAAATTCTTTGCTAAGAATTTAACTGCTTGCTTTCAGTCGTCGTTGGCAGAAAAGCAACCCTCCTGAGGCGGGTAAAGAGGCGAAGAAAAAGAAATATCAAAACGAATTGCATTTATGAAATTTTAGCGTGCCAAGAGGGAAGATTTGATCTTTTCTATCATATCAATAATAAAAGAAAAGAGAATAAATAGAATCGAAAAACAAAATGGAAAAAATAAATAAAAAACGTATTGGAATAGTGTCGGATGAAACATTGGATTTGCCGGAGGAAATGATTAAACAGTTTAATATTTCAGTTGCAAAATATAAAGTTGATTATCAGAATATGATCGACTTAGAAGGTGATGTTTATCAAAAAATGAGACAAGCAGAAAAGGAGGGAAAGCCTAGCTTAATCAAAACTTCGCAACCATCTATCAATGAATTCCTTAAACAATATAAGGAAAAGTTAAATGAGTTTGAGGAAATTTTTTGTTTTACGATTTCTTCAAAAGTTTCTGGGGCATACAACTCAGCACTTCAAGCAATTAAGTTTTTACAATCTGATTTGCAAAAAAAGGTTATCGTTGTTGATTCTGAGGGGGGAACTGGCGAATTGGGTCTATTGATTTTGCGTGCAATAAAAATGATTAATGAAACTAAGTTAAATATTTCTGAAATTAATGAGAGGTTGATTAAAGAAGTTAAAAATATAAAATTAATTGCTTTTTATGATAAAGCTAAATGGCTTGAAACAAGTGGTAGGATACCAAAATTTATTCCAATGGTTGGAATGGAAAAATTAACTGGAATAAAACCCTTGCTCGGTCTTCGAGGTGGAAAACTAACTATTATCGGAGTAAAAAGAAATGTAAAAAATTTGGCAGACAACCTTGCCGATGAGTTTAAAAAGCGAACTGAAAAAATAAGGCAAAATGGGAAAAAAGTATTAGTAGGCATTACTCATGCTGATGCACCCGAGAATGCAAATCGACTAAAAGAAATAATCGAAAGTTTAGGTAATGTTGAGGTTGTTTTTATTAATCGCCTATGTACAGCAATTGGCGGACATGCGGGGCCGGGAGCAATCGCTCTCTCTTGGGATGAAAATGAAAATTAATCATTGCAACATTCTTAATCTTGAATTAAAATTATATATATGAAACCTTTAAATATAATTATTGGAACTAGTGCGTCAATCACAAAAGATATAATTGAAAAATATGGATTTATTGTCGTTGATTTCAAATTAATTTGGGAAGGTGAAGAAAATATTATAGGAGATAATATTTTTGATAAAATGAGGGAGGTTGCTAAAACAAAAATAACTGGAGGTCCAAAAACTTCTCAGCCATCCATCGGTGTTTATAAAAACTCATTTGAAGAAGGACTTCGGTCAGCAGAAGAAGTTATCTGTATTACTATTAGCTCTAAACTTTCAGGTGCCTACAACTCAGCATTTCAAGCTATTAAAATGTTAACTCCTGAAGATCAAAAAAGAGTTTTTTTGTTTGACTCTTTAAACGCCGATGCAGCAGAGTCATTTATTGCCATTCAAGCTGCTAAGCTTTCTTCTGAAGGATTGCGTAGTGAAAAAATTATTGAAGAATTAAAAGATTATTCGAAAAATATAAAACTTTTTGCAGCACTTGAAAGTGCTGATTGGCTTGAAGCAGGAGGAAGAATAAATCACTCCTTGGCCATGCTAGTAAATCAGATGCAAAAAATAGGAATGAGACCTATCCTTATGATTAAGGACGGAGAAATAAAGCCGTCAACTCTTAAAATGCAAGCAAGTAATACTTCGTCTGCAATACTAAAAGAGCTTGATGTCCAGATAAAAGAACCTCTATTACAAGGAAAAATTTGCCGAATAATTATTAGTCATGCTGGGGTACCAGAAGATGCTGAAAAAATTAAAAACTCTATTTTAGAAAAATATAAAGAAAAAGTAGAAATAGAATTCATTAGTTTAACTAGTTGTGTTATCGGTGCTCATGTTGGACCAGGAGCACTTATTTGTTGTGTTACTAAATAATCAGTAAGTTTAAGTAATCCATGGAAGATATAATTATTTATATTTTAATCGCAATATTTTCATTTGGGCTGGGATCTATTCCTTTTGCTTATTTTTTTGGAAAATTTGCACTAAAAGAAGATTTACGTAATTCTGGCTCAAAAAATACAGGAGCATTAAATACTCTACGTGCCTCTAGTCGAAAATATGGTTCAGTAATAGGAGTGTTGTCCTTTCTCTGTGTGTTCCTTTTGGATGCTGGCAAGGCAGTATTGGCTGCCTATTTAGCTACTGGCCTTATAAACGATCAGCTAGTTGCGATAACGATTGCTACTTTTTTTGTGGTCTTAGGGCATAACTATTCTCCATTTCTTAATTTCAAAGGGGGAAGGGGAGCTGCTTCTTTTTTTGGGGTAATATTATTTTATAATCCAAAGGCATTTATAGGTTATCTTATCGTACTTCTTTCCTGTATGTTTATCGGGGAAGTAATCGCCAAAAGACCAGCAAGTAAAAAATTCTTTAAACGAGCTATTTCAAATCAAATAATCGGAAGAATGGTTGGTGAAATAATTGGAGTTTTTTATATCGGACTCGTGGCTCCACAATTATTTTTAGCGGCACTTGTCACGACTCCACTTATAATTATTGCCCATACAACACGCATAAAAGATCAAATTAAAAAGATTAAAGCTAAAACATATTTAAATGATTAATGATTTTTTTATTTATTTCCTTTTTGTTGTTAGTGGCTACATAATAGGCCTTTTGCCATTTGAACATTTAGTCGGCCGGTTTAAAGATGATGATAAGGATTATAATTGGCGTAATGCGGCTATCTTTTCTTTAAGTCTTTTAAAGGGATTTCTTGCGGTATTTCTTCCTTTTTTGTTTGGAGCACCGCTTCAAGTTCAAGCTTTCTGTGGAATTGCCAGCATTATCGGACAAAGCTGGTCTCCTTTTTTGAGTTTTAAAGAAGAGAAAATTTTTCCGGTTTTAATTGGAGCATTAATTCTATTATATCTCCCGACTGTTTTGATTATGTGTCTAGTTTGTCTTATTTTTTCTATGCTTTGGAGTGCCTCTGTTGCTATTATGATTTCTATCTTGCTTGGAGTTATGATGTCTTTTGCTAATATTGACCTTTGGAGCTCATTTTCTCTATTATTCTGTGCATTAGTTATTTTAATATTAAAACGACTACTTCCACTTAATGCTATTTTCCCATTAAAAGAGAGAAAAGACTTAATTGAGAATAGAATTTTTTTCGATCAAGATAATGTTCCGCTCTTTAAAGTTAAAATGAGGAAAAAAACTAATGCTATTAGT
>JALNZJ010000024.1 GCA_023229485.1 bacterium
GTTATAGTATTTGCTCCCGATACAATTAAACGTTGTATGTATGTGTCATCAATAGTCGTACCTGTAATATTTTTACCAGTAGAAAGCCCGCCATCACTTACAGTTGACATATCGCGCACTACAATATTAATAATTCCTGCAATACCGCCCGCATAAGAAACATCGGTTTTTAATGCATAACCTAAGTTTTCATCTTGATAACTTGAATAAATTACATAAGTTTGATTACCTTCTACAATAACATTTCCACTGTCCGATGTACTATATGTAGCGGAAACTGAAAGATTGGAAGTTATATTCATAATTATTGAGGTTCCGATAATTCTACCAGCAAGCCCACCTGCATAGTTATTACCGTATATATCTGTTTGGCTTGTAGAAGTAGCCGAACCGGTAAGTTTTATATTAAGCACAACCGAATCTTTAATTACGCCCGCAAGAGTTCCAACCGATATAATATTTGAAGCACCCATGCTACCCGAGGTACTAATATTTAAGTTTTTAACAACTCCGCCTTCTACACGAGCAAATAATCCTCTTTCAGTTGAACTCAATTTTGCATATGGTCGTAAATTATAGTTCGTTAATGTATCTTGTAACGCAAAAGTATCTGCAACACTTGCAAATTTAACATTTTGCATTGTCATGCCATTGCCATCTAAATTGCCTTTAAATATAATACCCATAGTAAGCATACCCTGTGTGTAAATAATTATTTCAGTATTATTGACATCTGTAAGTGTGTCTCCTTTAACATTGGTATTAATTGTTGTATAATCGTTGAAATCAAGATCGGCAATTATTCGTATATATTTATCAAATTTAACATATGCAGTTTCAGTTTCTGTGGCAGGAATATAATCAGCATATTTAACAATTTTCAGATTAAATTCTTCGGCGGTTTTAATTAAAATAGGGTTATTAACGGTGCCGGAAGTTGTATCAGTAACAGGATAGTAATATGTGTAACTTTCGCCTTGTACAATTTCTTCTGTTGTTATGGGCATTCTTAATGAGATAGCAATACTATCTGCTGACACAAGTTTAGGAATAAGCACTAACTCTAATAAACTTTCGGTTAAAACATCATCAGGAGTTTTATCTTGATCATCTATTGATTGTAATTGTGCTAAGCGGTCAGTATCAATGGATTCCATAACCCATATAGAACCGCCCTGAACAAAACTTGTCATACTACCGGAAAAGCCAAATCCTACAAATACATCACTACTGCTAAAATCAAGTTTATTTACTCTAATTCCAACTTCATCTGTTGCAACATAGCCGATATCTCGGTAATAAGAATTAGTAACTGTGCAAGTACTGTCATTATTTACAATATTTAAATTATTACGCCCGATAAAAGGTCCATAATAATCGCTTCTTTCGCTTTCTATTAACAGCGATAATGAGTAAGTTTGGTCAATAGTACCTGTACTTCTATTTTCATAAGCAAACCCTCCGGCTCTGCGAGCTAAAATTGGAATATTTGAATAGGAGTTTGTAATAGTGCCAGAATTAAAATATATAAAGCCACCTGCATCTCCATAAGTTTTTATTCCGCCTTCTGTTAAAGTCGGATTAGAGTTTTTAACATCATTGCTTAGTGTATATGAGCCAGCAAGCCCTTCGGCATAACAGCCAAATATAGTTCCAGAGTTATTTTCTACAAAACCACCAGTATATGCGTTTACACCATAAGTTGATACATTTTCTATCGTTCCGTTCGAATAGAAACTATTTGATATTATATTAGTGTTTATTCCTACAAATCCGCCAATTGAACCTTTTGCAAAAATATTTATTGTAGATAAAATTTCTTCTACAACATAGTCTGCATCTTCAAGTCTGTAAAGTTCTGTATAACCGCCTACACGACTATTCGAAATATAACCCGAGTTACTGCCAACAAGCCCACCTACTAATGTAGAAACTACATTTCCGCCTATTGTATCAGAAGTGTTTATAGTTATATTTGTAGTATGTTGAGTAGTATTTGATAAATCTTGATATTCACTTGTAATAGCGCAGTTAGTAATTATCCCACCGTTATTTACAGCGGTAAGCATGCCAAATGTAACACTAGTAAACGCAGTGGCGTTAATTTCTATTGTGGCAGGAAGAGCAATAGTAATATTTTTAAGCACAGTACCTGAATTAACCTGTGAGAATAGTCCAATTAAAGCAACAGTATTTATTCCAAGCGTTGTTTCATCAAAATTTTTAAAGAAAATTGTATAACTATTTCCGTCCAACATTGCTATATCTACTTGAAGCGGTGTCCACGCCTCATTTATGACAATATCATTTGTTAAAATATAGTTTGCACCAGCACTCATATTTTTTAGTTCTTCAAGTGAAGTAATTGGTTGCGGTGAATCTTCGGTAGTATTAAGCCAGAAATCAAAATTAAAATCTTTATTTATGGTATAAGTTTCGGATATTTCTATTTCTATATCATCTACATTGATTACGCTGTCACCTTCGCTGTTAACATAAGCCATATAAGGCACACCGTTGTAATACGTATATTCAATTTCGCCACGCACTAAAATATCTACTGTGTTAACTTTTACTGGTGTAATTATTGTATAATTACGAGTATCAAATCTAACCGAGAAATATTCTCCATCACCTACCAAGTTGTTAATATTTAGTGTATCGTTAATACCAATAGAAAGCCTTTTCCATACTTGGCTTAATGTACCTAATGTATTTAATAAAGTAGAATACTGTTCTTCTAATGCACTAATTTGATTTTGAATTTCGTTTTCTATATTAACAAGATAAGTGCTATCAATAGAACTATACGCATTTTCATCATATATATATCTTTGGGTAATTAGCAAAACTTTAAGTGAACGAGGTGAACCAGTTTCCATTCTGTATACACTGCCTGTACCCACTGTTTCTTCTGTCATTCCCGTAATAACAAAGTCAACAACAGTAATCTGTTCTTCGGTAATTTTGGTTTCTAAAATACCATTTACATATTCAGAAATACTTGCTTGCACTGTAATTATGGTTCCGGCTTTTATGCTTGGACCAATCTTTAAGTACCAAACATTATTTATTTTTTCAGCAGAAACAGAGTGTAGTTCGGCGTACTCATCGGATTCATAATCCTCTCCCGAGAATGCTAAAAGCAAGGCATCACCACTTACACCGTTTGTATATAAATCAATAATAATAGAAGTCCCTCTTGCTACATATTCCTGCTCAAAGTCAATAGATACTCCGGGCATTTGTGCTGTTACAAGTAATATGCTTTGAGTATAAACAGTTTGCTTATTATTGCTTTCATCTAATTTATAAAAACTAGCAGTTACTGTAAATTGTGTGCCTAAATCAACTTCTGTTGGTAATAATGTGCGAATATAGAACCAGCCATTAAACATATTTGTTGACACATTATTTTCAGTATAAACATAACTAAACTTTCTAAGGGTTATTCCGTTAGCAATGGTTATTGCCGATGTGTTTGGTTGCTGATAATAATATGAATTTAAATAACTTGCAATTCTTTGTTCAAACTGTACGCTTACTTCTTGCCCATTTTGAGTCATAACAGATGAAACAAGGTCTATCCCATCATAATCAGCATAAAGCGGGTAAGTGAATATTTTTAATAATCCGTTTTGTGAATTGACAATAGTTGTTGTGGCATATTCTTCGGCATTATAAACTCCGTTAATAATTTCGCCACCTGCAAAATGTGTAATATCCGTTCTTAAAATTTGTTGTGAATTGATTGTAATTTTAATTACTTTAATCAGACTTTCATTAATAATATTATCATTAATGTCTAAATTATCAAATGGAGTAAATAGCAATTCAATTTGCAAATCTTGCTCAATCTGCTCGGTAAAGTAATTGGATACTGCAATATTAAATCCTGTAATTAATTGTCCACTTAATAATTCGGTGTCCCCTTCGGTTATTGTTAGGTATGTATTTCCATTATTTACAATTTGAGTTTTATTTTCATTTAAAATAAATCCTTCATAGCCTTCAACTACATTACTGCCATATAAATAAACTCTACCTAAGTAATCGCTTTCTGTGTCTACCGCAATATTGTCGGTATAAACTGTGCCAGTAAGATTTAAAATTTGTATTTTTTCAATTTCGTTATCATAAGGTGTAACATCAATCATTGTAGCGCCTACAATTAGTTGTACTTCAAATTTAATGGTATCATCACTATCTTGTACAAAATCACGAATAGGCACGTAAACACTATATGTTCCACCATTGACTAAGTCATTAAATGTTGCAATTACAACAGGCATAGCAATAAAGTTTGCTATATAATTTTCTAAAATCGTACTTCCGCTTTCTATTATTGCATTAGGACTTATTGGAAGATAATATAAATTAGAAGTCCAATTTTCCATATCTGTACTACCAAAATCATTTGTAACCGGCACGCTACTTATTACATTAGCAAGCGCTACATTATCTGAACTATAAATTACGCCAAATGCGGAATTATAAATTGCATTGCCTTCTTCATCTAAATATAAAGTATTTAATTGTGTTACAGAGTCTTTGCGCATAGAAATACTATTGTAATCATTTAGCGTTATATCATTTCCGTTTTCATCATTAATTACAATAGAACTAATTTTGGGTAGTACACAAATTTGTAGTACTGCGTAAACTGCCGGATTTTTATTTGCTTTAATTTTAATATCTGCCGTGCCAGTGGTTTTAATAATAATATTTTTTCCGTCTATTCCTATAACTAAATCGCCACTAAGTATACTCATACTAAAATCTGAACTTAAAAACATACTTATAATTTCATCAAATTCATCGGTATATCCATAATAAATATAAACCAAATTTTCAATACTATATGTATTACTTTCAGTATCTATCGCATCATAAAATAGCACCATACTATTAGACTCTGTTCTAATCGCATTTTCTTCGGTATTAACTTCAAGTACAATAATATCGGGGGCTGTTATGTTTGTGTATGTGTTCTCAGGCTTTAAAAGTACAGGGTATGAATTATAAATATCCCAAATAAATGTTCCTTCATTCATACTACCATCAGTGTAAGTAGCAAAGTTCCAGCCCTCAAAAATTGATAAAGTACTGTTTTTTAATTCGTTATCTGTAACTGCGACACTATTAATGTCAGCAAAGTATAAATTACTTAGATATAGTACTTGTGATGCCGAACCACCAACGACAGGATTATTTGTAACATTTTGGCTACCAATAGATGCATTTGCGGTAGATGTGCCATTTGTATAGTTCTGTGCAACTGTATAAGCAGTGGAAAGTGTAAGTGTATAATATGTAGCATTATCGCTATCATACACATAACCAATCAATCCACCCAAAATTGAAGTATCAAGCATATTTTTTATAATGCCTGCGCTATATACATTTTTAATTGATATTGAATTACTACCCTCGGTAATAGTTCCGCCATTTTCTACCGAACCTATTAGCCCGCCTATTGCAGAGATTGTGGTATCAGAAGCACTATATATTTGTGTGTTAATAGTGGCATAACTTTGTTCTATTACACTTTTTCCGCTTGTAAGTCCAACAAGACCACCGGCAGAAATAAGAGCATCAATACCACCATTAACTACAACATCACCAAAATATGAGCCATCGTTAATATCTCTATTTGGGAAATATGAAATTGCACTGCTATAAACAATGGTGCCTGCATTATTAAAGCCAACCAACCCACCGACATTATTAATGCCTACGACCTTAGAAATACTAATGCCATTACTTTCAACATTATCATACGCTTTAAAATCGGTATTGTAGACTATAACATTATTAATGCCAACCGCACCTCCAACATTAACATAGCCTACTACTTTGCTACTAGAACTTGCGTTATATAACTTTCCATTATTTATACCAACGAGTCCGCCTATGTTGTTTAGTCCAGTTATATTTGCTTGTGCATTCGCACCCATAATAATACCATTATTTATACCAACAAGTCCGCCAACACTAGAATTACTTATAACCGTATTTGATACCGTAATAAAAATATCAGTATTTATTTCTGTGCTTAATTTGCTTGCTTTTATAAATGTAACAGTGTTTGTTGTAGTATTTATTTTAATCTTATCACTAGTACCTAATAATGCTGTGTTATCATTGTAGCCAATCAAACCGCCGGCGTTTATAAGACCGGTGGAATTGATTGCGATATTGCCCGATGTGTAAAGATAATTTGAGTTTGTTATATACGAATTGGAATTAAATGCAATACTTGAAAGATTAGCAATTATTCCCGCACTATATCCAACAAGCCCACCGATATTAACATTAGCATTGTTTCCAGTATAATTTATAATTATTTCATTAACATTGCTTGCAACATAAGTTGCACCACAATTGTATATAATTGCACTATCCGTTACTGCATATTCTTCATTCACCGTTGCAAAATCAGTATAGGGCGAAACACTGCCCTCTGCAAACCCTGCAATTACACCTGCATAAATAGTATCTATGCTTGTGTAACTAGATGCAGTAATTTCAATTTTACTTACTGCAACATCTAAATCGCAAATTATTGCACCCTCACCAACATAGCCAAACAATCCAATATAAGCACTGTCAGCATTTTCGGTGTTTGTAAGTGTTTTTTGAATATTTAAATTAATTATTTTGCTATACTTTAAAATAGTTTTTCTATTACTAATAACAGAATATGAGCCAAATATTTTACCAATAAATGGATTTAATTCTGTGCCGATGGGTGCCCAATCTGCATAGCCTACAAGATTAATATCGTTTTTAATTATATAATATTTATCTAATCCGTTTCTAACATCATATAAATTTAATGCGGTCTTAATTTGGTAAGCTGTGTCATATGTTAGTCCATCAGCAACTACAACATCAAAACTTGCGGAAATAGCAATTTTAAATAGTTTATTAAACATATCATCAAGTATTGTGCTTGGCTCAGAATTAGTTATGTAATAAATACCAGTTTCGGCAATATATGTTTTTATGTATTGAGTATATTCGGCATAATTAGCAAAAGCAGTACTAGCAAAATTTGAATTAGTCGTGTAATATAATTTTACCGCCCCTTGTGGAATAACATAAATAGAAGTTTTACCTGCTGTAACTCCACTAGTTAAATAAGGCGTAACTGTTCCTATTTTTAATAAATTAACATCTAAAATATTGACGGTGTCCACACTATTTTTTTGGTACGCATAAATAACGCTCGTATTAATTGCGGTTGTTGGATAAACATTTGCAGAAATTTTGTTTTTGGTATTATTTGTAACAAGAGATGCATTATAATACAGACCTTGACTTGCACTGACATTATTAAGCGCTAAATTTGTTATTTCATCTGTATCTGTTACAGTTACTGTACATGTTTGATAGTGAGTGCGATCATTAAATTCTCGCACAAGCGGATTTCCATTTACAGTAATTTCGCTAAGCGTATCACCTTCCGTGAATGAAATTAAAATATTTACTTCGCCCTGTTTTATACCTGTAATAATACCACTTGCAACAGAAATTATAGTCGTATCTACCGTACCACTTAAATTGGTAATGCTATAATTACAATTATTAGTAATATCTTCGGCAATTGAACCAACCGACCTCAAAGCAGTAACAGTAAAATTTGCTTGGGCTTTGTCATAATCAAAACAGCCAAGAGTGTTAATATTTTTAAGTGAAATGTTTGTCCTATTTACATAAATTGCAACGATAGGATTATAAACCGTAACATAAAATGTCCTTGTAATAATCGATTCCACCCCAAATGATGCCGACACACTAATTTGTGCAGTACCTTCGTTTAATGCCCTAATAACTCCATTAGCAATAGAAACAATTCCCTGTCCATTAGTTACGCTATATGTAATTGAATTTTTTTGTGCATCAGCCGGATAAAATGAAACAGAAAGCGGTATGCTTTTACTAAGTGCAATTACCGAACTTTGTAATGTTTGATTATTTTTTAATGTTGGTGTTTGAGATAAATATAATACATCAGCATTATCTTCTGGTGCAGGTATTGAAAGTGTCATATCTTCAAGTGGAACATAAACTGTAACATTTAAAGAAGCCACAAGTCCATTAAGCGTATTAAGAGTAATTACAGAATTACCTGCAATATATCCCGAAATATTAAACCTATACAAATCGCCATTTTCAGAAGTGCTTATAAAAACAGGTATTGCAACTGATAAAATAGAATTGTTAAATACTCTCGTGTTAATCTGACTAATATCCGAGCCCACTGGGCTTACCGTAACATTAAAACTACCGGTATCAATACCTTTGACAATAGATATAGTACTTGTCGAAGCGGTTATAGTTCTTATCCCTGAAACTAATTTTAGTTCAATTTCGCTATAAATTGAACTATCTATTACCGCAGTAAAACGCATTATAATATTTTCATTTAAACTACTGTTATTAAATAAATAAATGTAAGCGGAAGTATTTATATTGTTAGAATAGTTAAATACATTTCCTGTTAAGTAACTCGATTGTAAATAATTATCTGGGTCAGTAATTAGTGTGCCATCTTGTTTATAAAGGCTAATTTTTACTTGCCTGTTTGATGCGTTTACGGGTAACACATTTAATAATATCTTTGTTCCGCGTGAATTTAAGTAATAATCGTATACATCAAGTTCTTCACTTGAAATAGTAATTTCGCCATTTGTACTATAATTAACAATTTGCTCTGTGCTATCAACTTGCGAAAGCACATTAATACTGGTCGCCCAATGAGTAACATTAAAATATACCGTGCGAGTTACCGCTGGCGTAGCAGTTTCATAATCCTTTATATATATATTAACTGTAAGCGAGGCCGTTCCGACAAGGTCAAGGGCAGTAATAAAAACTTTATTTTGTCCCTGTACCGCACGTGTTGTTGTTGTATTTTCATTTTCTATTGATATGTAATTTTGGTCATTTGTGCTTA
>JALNZJ010000025.1:0-6744 GCA_023229485.1 bacterium
TTTTATTCTTATACAAGATTAGTCCATTAGTTTCCTCTTCTCCAAGGTCTTCAACAATATACCCCATCGTTCCGAATAATCTGATCATTAAATTCTCAAACCTTACATAACTAAGACTAGAAAATTTGAAATCTTTCTGAATAAATTTGATATCCTTTATATGTTCATCTTGTGTTTCTTTGATTTTGAATGCTATTAAGATTAATGCGATTACGACCGAAAAGATAATTCCATACATCAAAGCATGCCAAAAATATTGATTATTGATGGTCCATAAAAAAATTAAATAAAAAAATGTAAGTCCCCAAAAAATGAAACTAAAAAAACTGACTGTTTGAGTGATTTTTTTATTCATCATTATTATTAGTTTAATTTTGCTATTTAAAAATTATTTTGAAATTCTTTTTTTAATAACCTTATACCCATGTTCTTCCAAGTATTGCTTCATCACTTCTTCGGACCACTCTCCCGTAGCATTTTCAAACTTCATCATTGAAGGATCGTCACAATTTTCATCTATAAAATTTATTTTTCTTGAACTTACTTCAAAAAAATCATCCTCAGCCCATTTTAAAGTAATACAAAAGATTATAATTTCTCCAAGGTCGGTAGCTACTTCAGCTGCCTCATCATTCATTACTCTGATTTTTTCTTTTTTAATCATTTTTTTATTCCTTCTACAATAAATATTACTACATTTTTTCTGGAGCTGAAATACCCATAATATCTAAGGTATTTTTTAAGACAATTTTTGTTGCAAGTAAAAGACTTAGCCTTGCCTCCCTAATATTCTCGTCATCAACTAGGCAGTGACAATCGTTATAGAACTGGTGGAAAGCTGCTGCAAGTTCAATTGCATATTGGGGAATCCTGTGTATTTGATAATCAATAGCAGTATCTTCGATGACATCTTCAAATTTAAGAAGTTGTCGTAGTAAAAATATTTCTTTTTCATGAGTTAAAAGCTGAGCATTTTTAATTTGCTTTTTTTTATTTAAATCAATTCCTCCATTGCGAAGAACGCTACAAATACGTGCATGGGCATATTGAATATAAAAAATTGGGTTTTTCTCGGATTGTTCTTTTGCTAAGTCTATATCAAAATTCAAATGGGTGTTAGCTGATTTTTGTAAAAAGAAAAACCTTGTAACGTCTGATGATAATTCATCAAGTAAATCATCCATCGCAATCGCCGTACCTAAACGTTTAGACATTTTAACAGGCTTGCCGTCTTTTAGTACTGAAACAAATTGTAATAAAACAATCTCAAGACTATTTCCTCTTCTTTGCCATTTTTTTCGCAATATCTTAGTAATAAAAGCAAACAAGTAATTTTCCCATTTTCCTTTATGTCCTAATGCCTCTACTCCTGCCATAAGGCCCTTTACATCTCCAAAATGATCAGCCCCCCAAATATTAATAACTTTATCAAATTTTTTAGTTTCGAATTTATATCGATGATAAGCTAAATCGCCAGCAAGATAAGTTTTAGTACCGTCTGATTTTACAATAACCCTATCTCTTTCATCTCCAAAACTACTTGACCTAAACCATATCGCACCATCTTTTTCATATGTGTGGCCTTTTTTCTTTAAATATTCTATAGTTTTTTCAACTTCTTTTTTTTCATATAAAGTTCTCTCCGAAAACCATTCATCGTAGTGAATATTAAGCCTGTCTGTAGTTTTTTTAATATTATTATCTAATATTATTTTTGCCGCCTTTTTACCAATCGAATAAGCATCTGTTTCGTCCTTAAATCGAATTGCCAATTCGTCTATATACTCACCGCTATATTTTGCTTCAGCATCTTTTAATATAGAATGACCTAAGACATTTATTTGGTTACCATAATCATTAATATAATATGCTTTTTCGATACGATAACCAGCTTTCGCAAGAACATTGGCTAAGGTATCGCCAAATGCTCCTCCTCTTCCATTTCCAACTGTGAGTGGTCCTGTGGGATTAGCAGAAATAAATTCTACTTGAACTTTTTTATTGCGACCGAGAGATAAATTGCCAAATTTTTCTTTATTTCTTAAAATTGTTTTAATTTGTTTGTCCAAAAATTCTTGACTTAGATAAAAATTAACAAATCCTGGATTAACTGCTTCGATGTGCGAAAATATTTTATCTATTCCTTTAATTTTTTCTAACTCCTCTTTGATGTTATTTGCTACCTCTATCGGATTTTCTTTTTCGATCTTAGCAATTTCCATTCCAATACTTAAAGCATAATCACCATTGGCTATTTCTTTTGGTTTTAATATTTGAATATTTGGTATCTCAAATTCTGAAAAAATTGCTTTACTTTGAAGATTTTTTATTGCTTTTTCAGTATATATTTTTAATTCATTTCGTAAATTCATATTTCCCTTGCATCTTCTGCACAAAATTTTATTTTATTTATCATTATTTTAACAGAAAAAAGTAAAAAAATCTATTACCTATCAAATAAAAATGGGATAAAAAATCCCATTACCGTTTCTTTCTGTGATACATTGCTTCAAACATTGATAAGGTTTCATTGTCATCGAAAATTTCCCTAATCCTTTCGTTATAAAGAAAATATGAAGCTTCTCTGTATGAGAAGTTTCTTTCTCGATAATATAATGCAAAATATAGAGAATTTTGAAATTCCTCAATCAGATGCGGAAGAATAATTCTTTCTTGCTTACATTTATTTTGATTCTCACAATAAAGCAAGCAGCTACTATATGCATGGATCAGTGAATCGGCGATGCTTACATATTCGCCACATAAACCTAAGGATACAAATTGATAAAAAGCCTCTAGATAAATATAAGCACTTAATAGAGGATATCCCTCGAGATTAAAATTGATGTTAAAATTATCTATCCAAGAAAGGATTAATTTTAACTCTTCAGGAGAATCTGTTTTCGGACAATTCCATATCTCTGAACAATTTTCTCGATTTGGAATATATCTTTCGATCCAAAAGCAGGGGAAAAAAGATATGTTTACAATAGTTCTGTTGAGGCAAACCACCGAATGAAGTCCCTCTACTTTCTTAATTCTGGGGTCTTCTTCGATTTCCAGCCGACGACTGCTCATTGTAGTACTATTAACAACCATTTTAATCACTTTAAAATAACTAAATATAGTAAATATTAAAATTCTATCAATGTCAATATTTGAGACTTGTCTTTTTATAAATAAGGCATTATTGTTAAAAGGATGAAAATATTAGCTGAAAATCGAAAAGCTGGTTTTGACTATGAATTCATAGAAAAATTTGAAGTTGGACTGTCGCTTTTGGGGCAAGAAGTAAAATCCTTGCGTATTAGAGGTGCACAGTTAGCAGGAAGTTATGTGATGGTTCGAACTAATGATAAGTCTACAAAAGCAGAACTTTTTTGGATTGGCGGAACAATTACCCCATATCAAGCATTAAACCTTCGCAATGACTATGATCCAAAAAGAGATAGAAGGCTGCTTTTACATCGCCGTCAAATTGGTTATTTGATAAGTAAAATAAAGGAAAGGGGCTTGACTTTAGTGCCAATAATAGTCTATACTAAAAAACACAAAATCAAGATGGAAGTAGCATTGGCGAAAGGAAAAAAATCCTACGACAAACGTGAGTCCATTAAGAAGAAAGATATTGAACGAAAGATTCAGGAAGAGTTAAAGACACGGGGGTGATTTGCTTCGACAGGAATTTGAAAATAATATGGCAAGCCGAGTATTCCCTAATCTCGCTAAACTTTGGGAAAATTCATAAGTGCAAACTTATTCAAAGAACCCGCACTAGCATACGCTTAGTGCTGTCCTATCTATAAACTCCCACCTAGTAGATTAAGGGCATCATTTTTGTGGGATAAGTTAAATCTTTTAATTTAAGGGATTTAATCGAAAATAAAATTAAATTCGAGCCATTGTTAATTTAGTCTAGTTTTTAAATGTGGTTTCGTAATTAAACTAGAACACGCTTGTAGAAGTATTATCAGAAAAATTTTTGGACGCGAGTTCATTACTCGCCACCTCCACCATATAAATACTTATTTTAAAATTTTGAATAAAAAACCCTTATACAACAATCAAATATTGGCTAAAGATGTGAGATTAGTAAATGAAGAAGGTGAACAGTTGGGCGTTGTTTCAAAAATTGAAGCACTTGAAATGGCACGCAATAAAAACCTTGATCTTATCCAAGTAACTGAAAAAGTTGATCCACCTGTTTGTCGTATTGGAGATTTTGGAAAGTATTTATACTCTCAACAAAAAAAAGAAAGAAAGATGGGGGGAGTAAAAAAACATGCTGGAGAGTTAAAGATGATTAGACTTACTTTTAATATTTCCGATAATGATATTGAAACTAGAGCACTTGCAGCCGAGAAATTCTTGGCCAAGGGCGATAAAGTAAAAATTGATTTAATCCTTAGGGGAAGACAGCATTCCCTTGCAGAGTTTGGAAAGCAAAAAATTAATAAATTGGTAGAATCGCTTAAGTTAAAAATGGAAATAAAAATCGAAAAACCTTTGATCAAAGAACCAAAGGGACTGACAATGATTATTTCAAAAAAATAATATGAAAACATCAACAAAAGCTAAAACAAGAAAATCTATTTCAAAGAGATTTAGGATCACCAAGACTGGAAAAGTTATGAGAAGAGCTGTTGGACAGGACCACCTTTTAGCAAAACAGACAGGACATAAAAGAAGGAGACTTAGAAAAATGGTTGAAATGTCTGAATCTGAAGCAAAGAAAATCAAAAAATTATTAGCTATATAAAACTGAAATCATAAAAAAATGGTAAGAGTAAAAAGAGGTGTTGCCGCCCATAAAAGAAGAAAGAATATCATAAGGCAAGCTAAGGGGTTTAGATGGCATAGAAAGTCAAAATTCACTGCTGCTAAGCAGGCATTGATGAAAGCTTGGGTTTATGCTTACAGAGATAGAAAGGTAAACAAAAGAGTCAGAAGATCTCTTTGGCAGATCAGAATTGCTTCTGTGTGTAAAATAAACGATATTTCTTATAGTAAGTTTATTGCAGGATTAAAAAAGCAGAAAATTGAAATCGATAGAAAAATATTAGCAGACTTGGCTCAAAATAATCCTGAAATGTTCGCAAAAATCTTAGAAAAAGCAAAAGCCTAACAAAAAACTACCCTTGAAGGGTAGTTTTTTATTAACATTATCATTTTTTTATGCTATCGTCGAAATGGTACATTATGAATGCCAAAAAAAAATATTGTATCTTAGAAATACAATCAGCTGATAGGAGTTATTTACTTCTCTATCTTCAGCCAAAAGATAGGGTTGCGGATCTTGATTCTTTTGATCGAGAAGAGACTGAAATTTTTCGCTTCTCAGGGAATAATCCTCTTTTCACAAGCTTAGAAATTAATAGGCCTCCTTTTAAAAGAACTGTTCATGTTTCGATTGAAAGAAAAAATGATCTATATTTCTGTGTAGTTGAAATTGGATCAAAAGCTAGAAGAGTTGAGTTTACTGCCATTGCCCCATGTTTAGCCCGAGCATAGATGCAAAAAGCATCTTTTTTTTATTTCAAGAAAACCTCTATTGAACCAATTCGATTGCGAAATTTTCAGGAACATTTTTGGAATACTCCAAAATATATTCTATTCCAATTTCAATAATCTCTTCTTTCGGTATCTTCTTGAACGATCTTAAGATAACAACTGGTCCCATAAAATTTTCAGGCTTTAAAATAATATCTGTTTTTTTATGCAGTTTTTCCAAGGCTAGACATTCGCCGTGGTCTCTTGCAACAACAATCAATGTATTGTCCTTAAAAAATACCCTACCCTGTCTCATAATCAAACAGTCATTTCCGTCTGCTTTTGGTTTTAATTTAAATAAAGTGGCTAACAATTTTCCATAAACAACTTCGGTTAGGATACACCCTCCTGCTGGAGATGGATAATCTTTTATTCCAAGCTCTTTGGCTAATTCTATTTGTCTTGTTCTTGCTCGACCAGAAATATCATAAAATCCATCTCTATTTATAATCCCCTTTTTTTCGGCTTCTGTTTCTCCTAAGGCTTTTAAGCAGAGTGGCCTTACGATTTTGCCAACAAGTTCTGCTTCTTTTTCGATTAAAGCTAATGCATTTCTATTTTGAGACATCGGTCTTTGTCCAACTACTTCACCTGTTGCAATAAAATCGTAACCTTCTGCTTCCATTATTTTTTTTGCTTCCTTAAGCATCATTAAATGACAATCTATACAAGGATTATATGCACTACCATGTCCGTGCTTTGGATTTTTGACCATTTTTAAGTGCTCCTCCGATATATCCTCTACTCTTAACTTCCATCCTTGATTATCACAAGCTGTTTGTGCAGATTTTGAATTGAAAAAATAAGAAACAAAAGAAATTGGTTGAACCTTAACACCATTGGCTTCAAGAATTTTAATCGCTAACATAGAATCTAATCCTCCCGATAATAATGATAGACATTTAACTTGTTTTTTCATGCTGAGTGTTTTAATTTATTTTTAAATTCCAGAATTCTTTTAATTTTTTAAAAGTCATTGCATTTATAACATTCTTCTCTTCAAGCCAACCTCTTTTTGCTTGATATAAACCAAATCGAATATCTTTAAATTTACCCTCGGCATGAGCATCGCTTCCAATCGTTAGCATTACCCCCATATCCTTTGCTTTGTGGGCATCCTGACTACTTAGGTCTGCTCGATGTGAATTAATTTCTAAGGCTACGTTATTTTTTTTTGCAAGATTAACTATTGCA
>JALNZJ010000025.1:6763-8837 GCA_023229485.1 bacterium
TGTCTATCTCTTAACCGTCTCTTTTGCCGATAATTCTTGATGTCGGATGATTAAGTATTTTTACGTATCGATTATTTATTGCCTTGCAAATCCTATTTGTCATTTCTGTTTTTGACATTTTAAAATTACTATGGACACTTACCGAAACATAATCAAGTGTTTTCAAAACCCTATCTTCAATATCAAGTGAACCATCTTTTAAAATATCTACTTCTGAGCCTTTGAGTAATCTAAAATTAATATTATTTGCCTTAAGCTCTGCATTCAATTTATCTATTTCTTTTCCCTGCCTTAAAATTGTTTCTTCGTCAAGTCCATTTTCAATTTTGAGCGACTTAGTGTGATCACTAATACCTAAGTATTCATAGTTTTTTTTGATAGCGATGGCAATAATCTCTTGTAGTGATTTATCTCCACCGTCCCAAATGCTGTGACAATGAAAATCACCTTTTATGTCAGATAGCTCTACTAATTTTGGTATTTTTTTATTTTGAGCAAAGTCTATTTCTTCTTGCCCTTCACGTAATTCTGGAGATATCCATACTAAACCTAATCGCTCATAGATTTCTTCCTCAGTTTCTCCTTTTATCCTTTTTTCCTTCCGAAATAAACCATATTCATTTAATTTAAGGTTTTCTTTGATTGCAATCTTCCTCATCGCAATATTGTGTTCTTTTGATCCAGTGAAATATTGTAGAGCGGCCCCAAAAGAGCCTATCCGAATCAAACGTAAGTCCATATCAAGCCCCTGTTTTGTTTTTACTGATGATCTTGTTTCCCCCTTACTTATAACCTTAATAACATCGTCCATTGTAACAAAGGTATTCATTATCCTCTCAACCGAGTATTTATCAATATCTTCTGGTACTCCTACTAAAAAATCTACATCGCCAATTGTTTCTTTCCTACGCCTTGCCGATCCCGCTATTGAAACTTTGACAACTCCTTTTATTCTTTTCAATTTATCTTCTATTTTTTCTATATCCTCTAATATCTCTCTAAGCGAAAATCTACCTTTTGATTGCTTTAGGAATTCTATTGCTTCTTCAATATTTTGTTCAGTTTTTTCTCCAAAACCAAAAATTGGAGATATTTTATGCTTTTTAATAGCATCTCTAAGATCTTTTAAATTGCGAATACCAAGTTCATTATAAAGTTTTTTAATTTTTTTTATGCCCAGACCTTCCACTTTGTTTAATTCTTCAAACGCTATGGGAGATTCTTTTTTGAGTTGCTCATAATAAACGATTTTTCTGGTTTTCAAATATTCTTCTATTTTTGTTCCGATACTTTCGCCAATTCCTGGAATATTTTCTAATCCTTTTAATCCTTTGACGTTATAAATATCAAGTATATTTTCTTCTAATCCATCAATCACAATAGCAGCCTGATGATAGGCCCTTGGCTTAAAAGGAACTTCTTGTAGCTCTAAAAGATCCCCTATATCAAAAAGTAGTTTCGCCAAATCATGGTTTATCATAAAAAATGATTAATCTTTTGTATTTTTTTCAATAAAAATATTCTTTACGTTTTTAACTATATTTTCATCAAAAACCCCCGTGATGTTGCCTCTTAATCTTAATAATGAAAATACTCCCATAAAACCAAGAAGAGTGGCGAATAGAAAAGTAATATGAAAACCAAAGAAAACAACACTCAATCCGCTCATTAGTCCAGCTACCCCTTGTCCAATTCCCAATAAAGCATCATCTAGACTCCATTGAGTTCCTTCTTTTCCCTTATCAATCGCCCTCGTGAATAAGGCTCTCCATCCTGCAATGCTTATGGCCATACTTATTCCATAAAAAAATTGAAGAGTATAAACATGCCAAGCAGATTGAGCTAATGTGTAAAGTAAGGGAATTGTTGATGCAAG
Organism: bacterium; assembly: GCA_023229485.1. Taxonomy (GTDB): domain Bacteria; phylum Patescibacteriota; class Minisyncoccia; order Minisyncoccales; family Minisyncoccaceae; genus Minisyncoccus. Next base: position 8,640 of record JALNZJ010000025.1, read on the forward strand.
CGTGAAGCCTAATACTAAGAAAAAATAATCATCTTTGTCGCCTTTTTGCTTGTCTAAAAAATATCCAATTGGATATTGAAACACTGATTTTGTAATCCAATATACTCCTGCGGACACACTAACAATAACCACACTTCCTCCAGCAATGCCGACAGTTGGAATATTTTGTTGTATAAAAAGTGGAAATATTGGAGTTAC
>JALNZJ010000026.1 GCA_023229485.1 bacterium
TTTATCCGTTATAATTATCTAAAATTTAGATAATTTTTTTAATAAATTAGAAAGTATTAAATGATACTTTTCTTTTTTTGTAAAATTTTCTTTTTCGGATATTTATAGTACAATAAAGATAAACTAAATATACTAATAAACAAAATGTACTTATTTTTTGATACTGAAACAACTGGACTCCCAAAAAACTGGAAAGCTCCTCTATCCGACTTAGACAACTGGCCACGAATGGTTCAAATAGCATGGATAATGTTCGATAGCCAAGGAACAGAAATAATAGCCGAAAACTATATCATTCGACCAGAGGGATTCACAATTCCAGAAGAAACGTCACGCATACATGGAATTACTACAGAAAGAGCACTAGAAGAAGGAAATAGTTTAGAATCTGTATTAAGGCAATTCAAAGAAACAATAGACGAATCAAAAATAATAATTGCCCACAATATTGATTTTGATGAAAAAATAATTGGAGCAGAATTTTTAAGGAATAGTATCTATAATCCAATCGAAGAAAAACAAAAAATCTGCACAATGCACAGCACCCGAGATTTTTGTGCTATTAAAAGTAAGTATGGCAATAAATGGCCCAAGCTCTCAGAATTACATTACAAACTCTTTGAAAGTGATTTTGAAGATGCTCACGATGCTGAAACGGATATTAGAATAACCGCAAAATGTTTCTGGGAGTTAAAAAAAAGGGCTATTATATAAATTTCATATATAATAATTTAAAATAGATTCTACGTTCTCTAAAAAATATTGAAGAATAGTTAGAAATATATTAGAAACTATTTCTGCACACTTGACAAGTATTAGCTTTTGAGTATAATAAAGATATGCAAATCGAAAGAGTGCATCAGGTGATCGGAGGAGCCACCCTGTACAACCTAGAGGAGGATCGACGCATAGCGTTCTTCAACGGAATAAGGGAGATTCCAGAGAAGAGCCCTCTGACTCAAAGAAGGAGGCTCTCAATGGAAGCCATCTCCGAGGAGATGGGAATAACTCCATTAACACGAACCGTCGATGAAGTTATAACCTCCGAACACGAAAAGTGGCGACCTAAAATCTTAGCCTACTAACAATGCCTAAAGCCTCCTGCTTATAGGCTTCTTTTTTTATTGACAAAAATATCATAATTTCATAACATCTGTTCAGGCAACCTTAACATAACTAAACAAGGGGTGGCTGACCATGGACTACGATGGTATAGTAAAAAAAATTCGAAGAAGTGAAAAAGAAACAAGAAGCGACATGGCCAAATTTAGAACCTTTTGCGATGAATCAAGGAAAAGAAAAATACCCATTAGAAGAACTAGTTAAAAAGTTCTTTTTTTATTGCAAATTATTATTTTTTCCAAAAAATGATATAATAAAAACATGAAAAATGAAAAAGACAAAGAAGAAACAGAATTGAGGAAGAATCTCCTTTCTGGAGATTGGGTTATTATTGCCCCAACAAGATCCAAAATACCCAAAAAAAATAATCTTGGCTGTCCTTTTTGTAATCTTAAGAATCAAGAAACTCCTATATTAATCTACAACAATGGTAAGATAGTAAGCGACACAAAAAAATGGACAACAATTGTTGTGCCAAACAAATATCCAGTTTTCGTTCCATTAATGAATGAATATTCGAATAAAAACAAAAATTATTATCGAATAAAATCACCAGGAAGTCATGAATTAATAATTACGTCCGATCACAATAAGAAATTATATGAACTCGGAGTTAAAAAAATAAAGGAAATTCTTGATTGCTACCAATCAAGAATTATCTCTCTCAAAAAAAACAAATTTGTAAAATACGTTTTCATTTTTCAAAATTGCGGAGAAAAAGCAGGAGCTAGTCAAATACACCCACATTCACAATTAATTACAATCCCATTTATAGATAAAGAATTAACTCAGATAATTTCTAATTCTAAAAATTATTTTAAAAAAAATAATAAATGCCTTCACTGTGAAATAATTGAAAAAGAGTTACATGAAAGAAAAAGAATAATCGCAGAAAATAAATCATTTATAGCATATATTCCTTTTGCACCAAAATTTGTTTATCAAGTTATTATTACTCCTAAAAAACATAATAATTTATTCGAAGATATTTCCGAAGAAGAAAAATTAGACCTAGCAGAAATATTCAAAAAAATATTACAAAAATATAATAAAAAATTAAACAGTCCAGATTATAATTTTTATCTACACAATTCTCCTGCTGATAATAAAAATTATAATTTTTTTCATTGGTATTTTTCATTAATCCCCAGGTTAACCTATTTGGCGGGATTTGAGATTGGTGCCAATATGGAAATAATAACAAAATATCCAGAAGATCAAGCACAATTCTTAAGAAAATAATCTAAAAATATGCAAAAAAAAATCATTATTGCTAATTGGAAATGCAACCCAATCAGCACAAAAGAAGGGGAAAAAATACTATTCAGTCTTAAAGAATCAATAAAAACAGAAAACGAGGTAATTATATGTCCGCCCAGTGTTTTTTTAAGCCATTTTTTGACCCTTTTTAGCGGTATTTATTCATTCGGAGGACAGGACTGCTTTTTTGAAGAAAAAGGTGCTTATACGGGTGAAATTTCGCCAAAAATGCTCCAAAGTATTGGCTGTAAATACGTAATTGTCGGGCATTCTGAAAGAAGAACAATTTTTAATGAAACCGATAAAACCATTAACCTTAAAATAAATAGAATACTCAATTCAACAAAACTAATTCCAATTCTGTGTATCGGCGAAAACAGGGAAGAGCGTGAGAAGAATAAGACCTTCGCAATACTAAAAGAACAGATAAAAAACGCTCTAAAAGGAGTTGCCATTGGAAAAGCTAAAAAAATCATCATTGCCTATGAGCCGATATGGGCAATAGGAACAGGAGTCTATGCAGAAGAAAAACAGATAGAAGAAGCCAAAGACTATATAGCTAAAATATTGTGCGACATTTACGGGTCCAAAACATCTAAAATTATCTATGGGGGAAGTGTTGATTCGAAAAATATCAAACAAATTTTAGGCACAACCGACATGGATGGAGTCCTTGTTGGCGGAAGCTCGTTAAAGCCTAAAGAATTTTCTGCGATTGCAAATTATAAATAATTACAAATTATTTTTATATAAATTAAAGGAACCCGCGCGAGTTCCTTTAAAATTATATTTATATTTTTTTAATTTTCAAAATAAAACCGCTCAATAATAGCCGGCGAATAAAAGTCAAAAAATTAATTAACAAAAGAGCCAACACGAAATATATCACAACCAAGAAAAAAGTCAACAATCAAAAATAGACACATATAAGTATGATTTACTAATTTTTTAATTCTTTTCCGCTATGGAACTGTCGATGAATATCTCTTAATTTTTTATTTGTCACGTGGGTATATATCTGAGTGGTAGCAATATTGCGATGCCCAAGAAATTCTTGGATAATTCTAAGATCAACCCCTTGATTAAGTAAATCAGTTGCCATGCTATGACGCAAAGTATGTGGAGTTGTAAAATAAGGTACATTAGCTAATGTTGCATATCTTTTAACCAATCTTTCTACAGAACGAGGCGTTAAACGGGCATCTGAGCCGTTCCTCCTACGATAGTTGATAAACAATGCCTTTTCTTCATCATCTCTAGTCTTGAGATACTTCTTAAGCCAAGTCAAAGCTCGCTCTGAAAAATAAACAGTTCTCGGATGATTACCTTTGCCAATAACACCAACCTCTAAATCGTTTTTCTTTTCTATATTCTTAAATTGCTCAATATTAAGTGCGGTTAGTTCAGCAATACGTAATCCAGTAGAAAACAATATCTCCAAAATAGCTCTATCACGAAGACCATCAACGTTAGCGTCATTTGGTGCAAGTAAAAGTTTTTCTATCTGATCTAATGTCAAGAACTTTATAGTTTTTTCATTTTTAGCATCCTTGGGTAGTTGTATTTTGTCGGCCGGCAAAGCAATAATATCTTTTGCAGTAAAAAAACTAAGCAAAGATCTAAGTGCAATAAGATAATAGTTCTGAGTTAACTTGGACAAAATCTTGCCAGATTGGCGATCTTTGAATCTGGCTAAATACAAACGATAATCCCAAATAATTTCTGGAGTTAACTCGTGAGGTTTTAAATCTTCTTTATGAGTATTAATAAGCCAATCAGAAAACTTTTTTAAATAGCGACTATAATTTTCCTGAGTCTTAGAGGAGAGTCCACGCTCAATCTCACAATAATCAAGAAAGTCAGGAATATGCTTAATTATGGCCTTGGGGGAGTTTTGCATAGTTTTGTTATGTTTATTAGGTTTTTAGTGTATATAACGTCGCTTAACCTACATTGTACGACATTTAAGATATCGTTATATATGGGCCTTTTAGCCCCTCCTTATATATCTTATTACCACTAATTACTTCTTATATTACTATATTATTATTTTTATTCCCCCAAGTCAAATATTATTTCAATTTATCCTTTAAAAATCATTTTTAATGTAAAATATTTTAATAATCAAAATTTTTTTCTAAAAATATTTTTCAGTTGACTACTTGTATTGCTATTTTCCTCAGAAGCCATTTTGTGCCCTAAAAAATAAAAATTTTTTTATTAACTTGAGCCAAAACTAGCTTTATGAAAAATCACCATTTTTGCTAAATTCGACTATTAGATAAAAGCATCACAATTTCCACTCATCAATATCTTGCAACATCTTAATCCCCTTTTTTATAACTATTAATAATCATTACCTTAATTTACACCACAAAATAATTATGCCACATGTCAATATCTTTAACATAAGCTATGGTGCACAAACCAATTGATATTAAAACTAATAAGATATAAATTAGTTCTTAGGTTCTTTATGATGTCTAAAAGCTTAGTTCTAAATATAGAAATGGTTAGTCCGATCGAATGCAAAGAATGCAACATTAAAGAGAAAAAGAAAGGTATTCTTTGTCTGCTATCGTGTGGCATAAACGCCCAACCAGATACTCATAAACAATGAGTATTTTTTATTAATAAAAAGTAGACTTACGCCTACTTTTTGTATTGATAATTAAAACTTTAATTTCCTTTATAGTATTTCATTGATAAAGAGTTACAAACAACACTAAATGAAGATAGAGCCATTGCTGCTGCTGCAACAGCAGGACTTAAAAGCCAACCAGTAATATAGTAAAAAACACCGCCAGCAACTAATATTCCAAGAGCATTATAAAAGAATGCCCAGAATAAGTTTTGCTTTATTTTGAAAACTGAATATTTTCCAAGATCAAAAAGTGTTAATAATTTTTTTAAGTCATTCTTCATTAATACCGCCTCTCCTGCCTCAATCGATATATCAGACCCAGAAGCCATTACTATTCCCAAATCAGACTGAATTAAGGCCGGAGCATCATTAATACCGTCACCAATCATTGCTACATTATATCCATCTTTTTGAATCTGTTTTATTATTTCTGCCTTTTCGTGAGGCAATATTTGGCTATAAATAAAATCAATGCCAACATCCTTCCCTATTGCTAAGGCCGATAATTTATTATCACCAGTTATCATTCCAATTTTTATTTTCTTTGATTTTAAAAAAGAAACCACCTCCTTAGCTTCACTACGAATCACATCCTTAATACCAACACATCCTAAAACTTTTTCATCAGAAGACAAAAACATAACCGTAGCTCCCCTATTTCCAAGAGACTCTAACTGCTCAGAAAATTCGTGCAAATCAAAATTGTTTTCTTTCATCAAGGAGTAAGAGCCAAATAAGTATTTCTTACCCTTAATAGTTCCCTCAATTCCCTTTCCAACCAAAGCTTTAAAATCATCAACACGAATAGGTCTTATTTTTAGATCAGTCATCTTTTTAACATTTGGTACTGCCAGTGAATGTTCAGACATATCTTCAAGAGATCCAATAATTTGAATAAAATCATTTTCCGAAATTACCGACGTGGAATAATCAATTATTTCTGGTTCCCCTTTTGTTAATGTTCCAGTCTTATCAAAAACTACAAAATTAATTTTACTGGCAGCCTCTAATGCTTTACCGCTTTTTATTAGAATACCATTCTTAGCTCCAAGACCAATGCCCATAATTACTGCCGTTGGAGTAGCAAGTCCAAGAGTACAAGGACAGGCAACTATTAAAATTGAAACAAATATAGTCAAAATAAAAACTATGTTCATTCCAGCAAAAAACCAAAACAAAGAAGCAATAAGTGCGATACTAACAACAGCAGGAACAAAATAATACGCAGCCCTATCAGCTAAAAGCTGAATTGGGGCCTTGGAAGAAGATGCTTCTTCCATAACCTTAATAATTTTTGCAAGAATAGAGTCCTCACCCGCATTAGTAGTCTTTATGGTCAAAGAACCAGTTAAATTTATTGTTCCACCAATCACATTACTACCAACTATTTTATCCAAAGGAATACTCTCTCCAGTAATTACTTTTTCGTCTACTGCCGAAATGCCATCAATAACAACCCCATCAACAGGAATCCTCTCCCCCGGAGAAATAAAAACTATGTCATTCTTTTTTATATTAGCAATTGCCACTACTTTTTTACCATCAGGAGTTATTAAATTTGCCTCCTGCGGCTGCAGTTCTATTATATCTTTTATCGCATTATTAGTTTTTTCTTTTGCCGAAAATTCTAAATACTTTCCAAGTGAAATAAAAATTAAAATCATTATTGCACTTTCAAAATATAACGGACCAGTACTTACCGTAGGATAAAACCAAATCAATACCGCAACCGCAAGACTATAGAAATAGGCAGCAAATGTCCCAATCTCTATCAACGAATCCATATTTGGATCCCCATTTAGTATTTTTTTAAATCCAGAAACATAAATATTTGAATTTATTAAAATAACAATTGTCGCCAATACCAACTGAATAAAAGCCACTAGCTGAATTGGGATAAAAAGCATTGGCAAAGAAAATAGCTTTGCGGCTGAATAAATAATTACTGGCAACCCCAATATTAAAGAAATCCAAAAATTGCTTTTTAGCTTCTTAAGTTCTTTATCTTTTTCATTTTGAATCTCGTAAAAAGAATTACTAACCTTCCTAGCACTATATCCAAGTAATTCAACCTGACCGATTATGTGCTCATAAGAAACAATACTCTCATCAAAATCTAAAAACAAAGTTCCATTAGAAAAATTAATTTGAGCTTTTTCAACTCCATTAATTTTAATTATTTTATTTTCAATCTTCGTACTACAAGAAGTACAACTCATTCCTCCTATTTTTAAAAATACTTTCATATGTTTATATTTCAGTTGCCTTATATGTTTTAAAAATATCCAACCCAAGTATTTGAGCTCGACTAATCATACTAGAATCAAATTTTATCTTAAATTTATTAGAAGAATAAAATTCAACACTCCTAACTCCCTTCAACTTTTCCAAGTCCCCGGTTACTAGAAAAGCATGACCAGAACAAGGAAGATCAACAGAGATATCAAATGTTTCAATACTGTTCGAAACTATTTGTGTCTGAGTAGATAGTCCACCATCAGGTGTATTTTTTGGCAGGTCATTATTTTGTTCACTAGAGGTCTTGGAAAAAACTTCAGTTGGAGTATCGCACTGTACTGCTGAATTTTGAGCAACTGAATTACCGATTGGTTTGATTCCTCCAATAATTGGCATTACATAATTAAAAAATAAAATATTTACTATTAAGGTAGTTGAAAAAAGAATAACCAATTAAGTTTTTTTTGCAATAATTCCTTTCCATGACAAACTATTAATTCTTTTTAGATAAAATATTGCTGATATTAAGGCAAACAACAGGGACAAGCCTATCAGTATCGGCATAAAATACGGTAATAATAAAAACTGTCTTAATATTTGCGTAGCAAAAGTAGCTCCAATAATAGAAAGCACAACAAAAAGAATACAAAAAGAATGAGGAATTATCGCATATAATAATCCGCTCGAAAAACCATTTACTTTCTCATTTTTAGTATTAGTGCTACAACAGTCTTTATTTTTTATATTCTCCATATTACTTTGATAGTTTTGTTACTTTTAATATTTCGGCAATCATTTCATCCTTTTTTTTCTCATTATTTGAAGACATGGCACTCTTAAAACACGAACCAAGATGATTCTCCATTATCATTTGGTTAGCGGATTTTAATAGCCCTATTGCCGCCAAATTTTGTTGCATAATATCTATGCAATATTCTTCACCCTCAGTCATCTTAATTATTTTATCTAATAAGCTCCTAACTTTTTTAAAATTGGTTAATGATTTTTGATTTTTATTTTCCATACTATTCTTGATTTAATATTATTTATTAGTGAATCCATACCCCCACCATAGGTACAGGTATATTATTCCCATTTCATTTTTCTGTCAAGTCATAAAATAAAAAGAGCCTAAAGCTCTTTAAGTACATTTAAAAGATTGCAAAGCAATCTACCATTTTCCACTTTGCGACCCTTGGCACATTAAAATTTCATTCTAAGTAATTCGGTTTAAATGTTTCCTTTTGACACCTTTTATTTTGACTAAAGGCAAGCAGTTAAATTCTTAGCAAAGAATTTATGTCGGAGAAAAGGAATATATCAAAAAAGAATTACGACACTGCTTTAAATTTTATTTGCTCCTTTCTGTAACGGTAAAATAAAAAGTGGCAGTGCCACTTCAATGTTTTTGCTTTAGCAAAAATTACTCTTAAAAGACTGCGAAGCAATCTACCATTTTCCACTTTGCGACCCTTGGCACATTAGAATTTCATTCTAAGTAATTCGTTTTAAATGTTTCCTTTTGACACCTTTTATTTTGACTGAAAAT
>JALNZJ010000027.1 GCA_023229485.1 bacterium
AGGAACTTTTCCAATATTGCGAAGCGTGTAAGTGTATGTTACTGATCCTGGACCAGAAGGTAGGGATAATGGATTAGGGATTTTTACAACGTCAATGAGTGGTGGCACTGGCGGAATAATTATCGGTGCACCAATATCGTTATTTGTAATGATACAAAACTTATTTTCACCTGGAGTAAGATTTAATTGTCCCTTGGCGTCACAATCTCCAGAAAATGCTTGAGTATAATTAGGGTTAGTAGTTTCTGTTATTGTATAAACATCGGCTGGTGCCCGAAAAGTGTTTGTTTCGCCAGATATAACAGGAGTAGAATTAACGAATAATGGGAAATCAGCGATTTTTTTTATTCCTCCGTTATCATTAATAACTATTTTTGCTACGGTAATCGTTCCTGCTCTTGATCCGCTATATGCAGGTTCTGTATATACTGTGGTGGTGATATTATTGGTATCGGTTGTGATTGTTCCGCCATATGCTAAGGCACTTCCTGTCCATACTGTATTAGCACCTACGGTAATACCCGAGTCATCGATTACGATTCCTTTAAAAACTGTATTTGCAGCAAGGGTTGTGCTAGTTGGTGTCCAAAAAACATTATTAGCTGTTGCCCCTCCTGTTAGCGTAATAACTGCTCCCGCTGTTGAGTTAAGTGCTCCGTCAGCTCTAAATATGTAAGTGCCAGCTCCGCTAAGTGTAAGTGGGCCTCCTATCGTCATTACTCCTGAACTACAATATACTCCAGGGGTATATACTCCGACAGTACCATGGGTTCCGTCAGTGGAGATATTAATAGCTCCTGCTGTAAATGTACAGGGTTGGGAGTTTAGGGCAGCTAAGGCGGTTGCTTGATCTGCACCTGCGGTTGCGTATGGAGCTCCTGAACCATAACTTGTGTGTGTTCCTAATGGAGCAACTGCTGGCCCAGTAGCATATCCAATGCTTCCGTTAATTGTGGTTCCTGCTGTCGTGTTAGTATATGTACTTGCAAGAATGGCGTAGTTTAATGCTGCACCAAGAGAAGGCGTTGTCGCTGCAAGCGTCGAAGCTGGACTGGCTCCAACGAGCATAAAAGTTATAGTTAAAATTAGTAAGATTTGATTTATTTTTTTTGTAAATATTTTCATAATTAATTATTTAAAGTTTTTAATAAAACACGTCACGACCTTTAATTAGACTAGTGTGGGATTTTTATTTTATGTTGTTTGAAAATTATTCAAACGTTCCAAGAAAAATAATTTTAAATGTTGACCAAATATTGAAGTAAAGAATAATTAAAATAACTAAGGTACAGAAAAATAATTTTTTTGGATTTTTTAGATATAATTTTTTGTTAAAAAAATCTTTAATGCTTAAATTTCTAAGACAAAATGATAGTAAGATTAAATAGACTATGATAAGGATAGAAATATAAAATGATTCAACATAAAGACTTCGCATTCCCTTACTGATAGGTTCTTCGCTTATGACTATGTGTTTGTCGAGAGTATTCTTAATCGTTATTAAGGTAAGAATAATTAGAATTATTGATGGTAGTTTCCTTCGAGAAAGAATGAGCCAAAAAATATTATTTTTTTGTAAATCTCGGCTCATAGTTTTAAGTTAATTTGAGTTATTATTTTCTGGACTGTAGGAGGCGAATAATTTGTAAAAGTTTTATTCTTGTTAAAAGGCAATCGCCTGAACAGTTATTAGTCGCTGTGTTGTTTGTAATATTGATATTGCTGGTGTTGTTTATTGTAGCGGGAACAACTGATATAACAGTTTTGCTACATACTGGACTATTAATAATATTAGTATCTAGTGTAACTGCACCATTTTGTGCAAATATCCTACCTTCAACGTTTGTGCCTGTATTAACAGTGACTGATGTCAATGCCAATAAGTTTCCTTTAAAAATAGAATTTGTTCCAAGAGTTGCAGAGCTACCTACTTGCCAAAAAATATTACAAGCTTGTGCTCCATTTATAAGGACTATCTTGCTGTTTGGTGCTGTAACAAGAGTAGATGCTGCTTTGAAAACAAAAGTGGCATTGGCGTCGTTTTGAGCATCAAGTGTTAGTGTTCCTGTTATTTCGAAGGTTCCACTAGCAGAATTATAAGTGCCAGCAGTTTTGGTAGTCCCTCCTAGCGTAGATGCTGCGAGAGTTGAGTTAGTTTCTACTATACTATTATATGCAGTAACAATATCTGATTGTGCCTGTATGGCTGTTGTATTTTTTATATATTGCGTTCCTCTAAGTGTAGCAAATTGAAATCCCGTAATTGAGCTTCCTGGGTTTAGCCCCACATTGCCATTGATAATACTTGCCCCCGTATTTGTTATTGTGGAGCTGGATATTATTGCAAAATCATTTGCTGTTCCAAGATTTGTAGCTGAGGCTATATTGATAAATCCAATTGCACTAAAAATAGCCAAGATAACTATTGTTGACTTATAAAAGCTTTTCATATTATTAAATTTTAGTTGATAACAGAGTATTTTCTAACCAATTCTAGTTGAATCGGATTGAGAGAGGTATAACAAAATCATGACCTTGATCATGTTATTACGTGTTGAAGAAAATTAGGTTATTTTCTTAATTATGGATTCTAATCGACCATAATATATGAGAAGTTGGAAAGGTGCGATGCTTGAAATCAATATAAGCATTCACAATATTATTTCTAATTATAACACACCTAGTGCCGATGTCAACGTTTTATGTTTAGCCAACTACTTTTTCATTGACTTGTTCCTTTTAATGGGTGGTATAAAAATAGCAAGCAATAAACTAAATCACCTAGATTATGTATAAAAAAAACCCTTGATGTTGGGTCCTATGATTCTGGAGACCAGTCATACTGGTTGGTCGAGACAAAACATTCGATATTTGAGTCAGGAAATATTATCGAAATTGCTTTGCCGATTTGCATTGCCAATATTTGGCGGATTTCTTGAATTTTTTCACATTCTATATAAAGGTTCGTAATTTCAATTATAACCTCATTTTTGATTTCTGACGATAAATCTGGCAGGAAAATAATTTTTATGTTATTTTCATCTTTTAATTTAGAAACTTCTTTTATGTCCTCTATAATTAAAGTGGCCAGTATATCAATCTTATAGTCATACTCTTTTGGTAAACCACTTATTGTAATGATTGTCATAAACCACACTTCCTTATTCTGTTAAGGATTATTTAGAATGTATAATGTATTAATAATCATGTCAATAAAATAATCAAGTAATCGAAAGATTTAAATTTAGTTAACATTTTGGAGATTAAAAAATATCAATACTTCGCTGGCTTTAAACATCCGAATTATTTTTAGTGATATTTTGATTGAAAATGATAATGAAGTGTGATAAGCCTTAAGTATATGAACAATACAAATAATAATGTTTTTGAACAAAGAACTATCAAAAACATATCCACTTTGAAAAGTGGCGATAAATTTTCGGGTAGTGTAAAAATAATGAGGAAAGCTCAGCCTGGTCCTGTAATATTTACTGTTAGTGATGGTTATGGTATGGCAGATGCGGTTATAAAGGATTCTGTCTTTAATATGAATGACATTGTCGATATTTCTGGTTTTGTTAATGAAAGAGCTGGAAAGATACAGATAGAAATTGAAAGAATAAAAGAATCAAAAATAGATTTTGATTTGATTATAAAAAAGAATAGCGAACCACAGAATACTTCTTTTAGTATAGATTCTGAGAGATTAGAAAAATTAAGGCCATATTTTTATAGTATTGCTAAAAGAATAAGAGAGGCTGTTTTAGATAATCAGCCAATAGCGATAAGGCATCATTCGGATTCTGATGGAATAAATGCGGGACTTGCGATTGAACATTCATGCAAGCTTTTAATGGAAAAGATTGGAGTAAATCCAGATTATAATCTCTTGAGATCTCCAAGTAGAGCTCCTTATTATGATATAACGGACGCATTTAAGGATGTAATTTTAATAAAAAAAATTATAGAAGGACATGGACAAAAAAAGCCTCTTATCGTTGTGCTTGATAATGGTTCAACTCCTGAGGATATATTTGGACTTCGAACAATGAAATCTCTTGGTTTCGAAATTGTCGTTATTGATCATCATAATCCGGTTGTTTTAGAAAATAAAAAGACATTAGTTGATCCTTACTTATCCTTGCATCTTAATCCTTATATCGAGGGTTTAGATAGTCAAATTTGTGCTGCAATGCTTGCATATGAACTAGCAAGATGGATATGTGAAGATTATTCTAACCCTTGCTTACCCGCAATTGCTGGAATAACTGATAGGTCTGATGTGGAGATAGTTAATCAGTATATAGCTAAAAGTGGAAGAAAAAGAGAAGAATTAGAAGAAATAGGTATCGCTATAGATTTTATTTCTTATCAATTAAAATTTAATTCTGGAAAAGGTCTTTATGAGGAGTTGTATAATAATATTGAGTTGGTAAAAATAATAAATGAAGAAGTTAGAAAAGGGGTAAAAACTCAACTTGAAAGCACTCTTCCCTATTTAAGAACTCAAAATATTGAAGGGATATATCTATCAACTATAGATTTGGAAAAATATACGATGAAGTTTAAATACCCAACCCCCGGAAAGGTTGTTGGAATGATTCATGATATAGCTACGATAGATAAGGAAAGTTTGCCAGTTTTAACTATTGGATATTTGTCCGATATGATTATTGTTCGAGCAAATAAGCCTGTTTTACCCGTTGATACTATTATAAAACGATTAATAAAGGATATTCCTAACGCTCAGGCAAATGGAGGAGGACATGAATGTGCTGGTGCTATAAAATTTATTCCTGCTCATCTCAATGACATTATTGAAAATATAAAAAAACAGGTGAAGGAATTAGATTTTGAAAACAAGGATAAGTAAAAATAAATATAAAAGAATAAAAACACCGGTGGTGTTTTTTTGTTAGTCATATTAAAATAACCAAGCTAATTATTATTGAAACGAATCATTAAAGATATTTGTTTTCTACTTTTCAAGTTCTTTTAAAGTTCTTTTAACAAATTGTCCAAACTTACGGTCTTTTCCTCTCTTTTCAAGATCGGTCATTTCGTAATATTCGGTTTCCTTTTTTAGTTTGACATAATTTTGATATTTTTCTTTGTCTAATTTTTTCTCTTCAATGGCTTTTAATACTGCACAGCCAGATTCCTGTGTGTGGGTACAATCGGAATATTTACAATTTTTAGATAAAGTAATAATTTCATCAAAAACATTTTCTATGCCAATATTTGTGTCCGCCATTCCCACTTCTCTTGTTCCTGGATTGTCAATTACGATTCCACCATTTTCTAAAAAGTACATTTCCCTATTCGTGGTAGTGTGTTTTCCTTTATCTTTTATATTGCTGATTTCTTTTATTTTTATTTCGTTTTTTCCAAGCAGTTTATTTATTAGAGAAGATTTTCCTACGCCAGATGAACCTATAAAACAATAAGTCTTTCCTTTTTCTATATAATTAGTTAAGTCATTTAATCCTTGTTCTGTAATTGTGCTAGTCGAGATAACATCAATATTATTGAATCTATCTTTTATCTGTTTTATTTTTGTATCTAATTCTTCTTTTGAGATTAAGTCTATTTTATTTAATATGATTGTTGGAGTAATATTCCCTTCATTTGCTAAAACAAGGTATCTTTCAAAACGATTAAGATTATAATCTCTATTCATTGATTCAACGATAAAGACGATATCAATATTTGTAGCAATAATTTGAATGTCTTGTTTGTTGCTATATTTTTTACTAAGCATGGTTTGTCTTGGCAAGATTTGATGAATAGTTGCTGTTTTGTCGCTAGATAAAGTTATTGCGACCCAATCTCCAACTGCGGGATAATCTTCTCTTTTTGTAGCCTCAAACATCTGTTTTCCTGTAATCTTTGCCAAGTATTCTCCGTCTGTGTCTTTTACTCTGTATAATTCTTTATACTCAGCAATAATTCTGGCTATAGGATATTCGGTCAATCCTAAAGACTTTCGTTCGGATTCAAAAAATTCGTTATAGCCCAAATCCTTTAATTCAATTTTAGTATTTTCATTAATCATTTTTTTAAATCTATTATACTTTAAAAATGGAAAAGCGTTAATGGTGATATCTGTTTTTATTTAGTTTTTTAATCTTTATAATTTTATAATAAAAACACCCGAGAAGGGTGTTTAACATTAACTGAATATTAGCGATGTTGAGATTTGAATTTTGTAATACCCTTTTCTTTTTTAAAAAAAAATAAGTGGGCGTCTAGCGCCTCACTACATTATTTATACTATAGTTTAATTTAAAATGCAAGTGCTTTACCTGTGGACAAATTTTATTTTCAGGATTTTGGCAAAAGTCCAAAAAAAATGAGGACCGTAATCCTCTTAAAATTTTTTTATCTGTTGTTTTTTTATTCCGAAATAAGCTATTATTCCGAGACCTAAAAGAACAAGTAGCGAAATGACTGTCATGTTTACCTCCATTAATTTATACTACTTTTGATTTTGAAAAGCAAGATGTCTGCGTGGAAAAATAATCAGCAATTCGCTTGTTGATGTTTTCCTTTTGTGGATTGTTATGAATATTTATTTTAGTTAAAATTTCTATGGCAAGTGAAGTAATCTGCGAATCATTACTTTTTAATAAGACTAAAAGCTGTTTTGTTAATTCTTCAAGTGGTTCAATTTCATGCAATACTATATCGGTCGGATTACCAGTTAGTTTAAAAATATTTGCAACTTCTTTTAGTATGAATTTTTGTTTTTCTCTGTCTTCTATGTCTGTCTTTTGTAGAGAAAGAAAAGCTAGGGTGTAAATTCTTGCATATAATGAGTAATATGCTGGGAAATTTATGTAGAGAATGGGCAACATATTATTTTCTTTGCATTTTGGGCAAGTATTATATTTTGGATTTGTTTTCCAAAAAAAATAAAAGATGTCAATGATTCTAAGCGATAACCAAATAATTATATCTTTGATTATTTTTATCTTGCCCATCTTTGTAGGTCTTCCCTGATATCCGCAATTAGTACAAATATATTTTTTCATATTTTTATACTTATTTATCAGTTTATTATTTTCTGTGGAAACAAAAAGCCCACCACAGGTAGTGACCGAAGCCACTCATACCAGTTTCCTGATATGGCCGGTAAAGACACCCCATGATAGGCTGTTTATTCTTTACCGGACTTTGAGCCATGCCTTTGACTTCTCAAAGGTTTAGGCCACTTTTTAAATTGTGATTTCATAATAGCTTAAAACAGAAAAAATGTGTAGAGGGGGCGTGCGATTAGTGTAATTGACACAATACAATAATTACGATCGCCTGATTTTAGGTGATTATTATGGGACTAAACACGGGTTTTGAAAAAGAGAGTATTGATGAATTTGATCCAGATCGGGTTTATCTAGGAGAAAGATTTTTCTGTGCACTATTTTTAATTTTCTTGTTTTTAGCTTTCTCGATTTTTATAATTGCGGTTATAATTAGTATTATGGTGTGGAATCTGCCAATTCTAATTATTGGCGTAGTGCTTGCTGTCGGTTGTTTTTCAATTTCTATGTTTTGTGGTGCTATGGGCTCACGAAATCTTCATTACTGACTTGGACTTACCAACAAATGGTACAGTCCTTTTTTATTTATATTTTTCTATTTTTTCGTTGTTGCGAGAATGCAAGAGAAATTCTTCTATCAGTTCTTTAACTTCGGAATTGCTTTTTGTTTCCATTAGTTTGTCTCTTAGTTCTTTAGCTCCATTAAATCCTTTTGCGTATGCGTGAAAATGTTTTTTTAGAGTATTAAATCTTTCGGGATCATTAAAAAACTCTGTATGCTCAATGATGGCTATTAGCTTTTCTTGAGTAGATGGTATTTTATGCGAAAAAAACCAAGGATTTCCCATACTAGCCCTTCCAATCATAATTCCGTCAATTCCATTCTCTTTAGATAATTCGTGTGCTTGCAGGAAGGATTTTACATCTCCATTTCCAATGATTAATGTTTCTGGAGAATATATGTCTCTTAATTTCACAATTTCTTTTATTGTATCCCATTGTGCTGAGCCTCGATACATTTGTTTTCTAGTGCGAAGATGTATGGTTATTGCAGCAATGTTTTCTTGCAAGAGAGGCTTGATCCATTCATTAATTTGATTGTCGTTATATCCAAGGCGTGTTTTTACTGAAACAGGAATTTTCTTTGCTCCTTCTTTTGTCGCTCTGATAATCTGTTTTGCTAGTTTAACATCTTTTATCAATGCCGCACCCGCTCTTCGTTGCTCTATGGCTTTATCTGGGCATCCCATATTAATATCGATGCCATCGAAACCAAGTTTTTCAATCTCCTCAGCTGCCTTTTTGAAATATGATGGATCGGAACCAAAAACCTGGGCGACTATTGGATGTTCTTCGGGAGCAAATTTTAAAACTTTAAGGCAGTTTTCATAACCTTTAAAAAATAGTCCTTCGACAGAAATAAACTCGGTCCAAAAAACATCTGGTCGTCCATACTTTAAAAACATAAGCCTAAATGCATCGTCAGTAACTCCCGACATTGGAGCTGAAACCATAATCGGTTTTTTAAGTTTTTTCCAAAAATTAGATTGCATAT
>JALNZJ010000028.1 GCA_023229485.1 bacterium
TTGTCAAGCAAATAAGAAGACAAATTGTGTTTGGTCATGTGGAAAATGGAGTGATTGTCTTAACGGAACGCAAACTAGAACCTGCACTTCGCTACCAGTAGCGGGATGTACTAACAATCCCTACCCCATAAGCCAAGCATGCACAGATAAGATTGACGGAGCTTGCGGAGCGTCAAATGGAAAAACAATGGACGATGCACCAACGACCGACCTTTGTATAAAAGGTAAACCCAGTCCAGTCTCGGGAACAAATCCATGGACATGGACATGTTATGGAGAATATGGAGGATTGGATGATGCATGTTCGGCCTATAAACCTATTCCAAAGTGCGGAAGTAGGACAATAACATCCTTTAGCCAACCATCAGTACTTGACTTATGCGAAGTTGGAAATCCTTCAGCTGTAATTTTCTATAAAAATACGAACGCATCCGAAATTTACAACAGTGACTTTTGGACTTCCGGTATTCATTTTTTTTGGAATTGGACTTGTGACAGTGGTAAAGATTCGGTTAAGTGTAGTCTTCCTAGTAAAAATTTTCCTGGGTGCGGTTGGCCTAACGGGACAGAGGCTCCGACTAATCAAGATTTGAGCAAATGGCCAAACCTGTGTAGAATTGGCTACGCAAGTAATTTTTTCCAACCCACTTCTGGTGTTGCTAATTGGAGTTGTAATGTTCCGGGAGCTTCTATTAACTGTAGTACTAGTGAGGATCGTAACGGTGCTAAGTATTCAGCAAAATGTGGCAGAGCAGTTAGTGAAATATTTCCTTATGAATTACCCAATACATCCACGTGGCTTTGCGACAACGAAGGAACGCCCAAAATGGAAACAAGTACGCAAGACGAATGGTGGTGGAAATGTGTGTCAAAGTACGGAACCAGTTCTATTGCGTGCAGTGCAAAGAAAAAATAAAAAGAATTTATGAATTATAAAAAGATATTTATAGTATTTTCTATCACTACTTCCCTATTTTTAATTTGCGGAACGGTTTTTGCCTTGGAAGTATCTTGGCCAACTATAGGAGGTCTCTCAATAAAAAATAGTTCTAGTATTGGAGATACTGCTAAATATTTTTTTGCACTTTCAACTGCGGCTGGTTCGGTAATAATGTTTGGAATGATAGTCTCAGGAGGAATCGATTTTATTTTTGCGAAAGGTGAAATAGAAAAAATTAGTAGAGCTAGAACAAAAATGATTGGATCGGCCATTGGAATGGTTGTTTTGCTTAGTGTCTTTACTATTTTAAATGCTGTTAATCCTACACTTTTATCGCCAACAAACATTGGAACAGAGTGTGTTAATGGAGTAAGAAGAAAAATAACAAAAACATATACCGATACTAAGGGAGAAAAACAAGAAAATATTATTTATCAGTGCATAAACACTAATCAGCCAGATTTAACCGTTGCAAAGACTGAAAGCGACGAAACAATAGTAGTAGAAGACGAAGGATCTACTTATCCCCTTTGTTTTATAAGGGAGGTGGTCGCTTTTTCAGAAAAAAATTACGAAGGAGGAAAAACAGTGATTTTTAAAGACGATACTATAAATAATGATGCTTGTCCTTCAGCTGATAATATAAAAATTGGAACTGCAAAATCTGTAACTTTTATGCTAAAGCAAGACGGAGTTTATCTATATGGAAAAAACAATACACTTCCTGAATGTGGAGCAGATCATTTGAGTAATAAAAACCCTCCAATCGACTTATGTAAGAATCCAAGCGTTTCTGATAACTTAACTAAAAACGAAGATGGAGAATGGACTTGGAAATGCAAAGAAGCTAATTCCGATATTAATGTTAATTGTCGAACATTAATAAAGCCTGAATGTGGAGCAGATCATTTGAGTAATAAAAACCCTCCAACCGACCTATGTAAATATCCAAGTACTCCTACCGGTCTAACTAAAGATGTGCTTGGAAACTGGACTTGGAAATGCACAGGAGAAGGGCCATCGGGGGCCGAAATTTCTTGCAGGACATTAATTCCAGCGAAATGTGGAACAGATCATTTGACCCATAATAATCCTCCCAAAAACTTATGCGAGGTTCCTAGTACATCCGCTGATTTAGTTGAAAAAAATAATAAAAGCTGGACTTGGACATGTAAGGGCGAAAAAAATGTTGATTCTGTTTCATGTAAAACATTATATCCCGCTGGATGTAAAATTGGATCAGAGCTTATAACCAATGGAGTAAGTCAAGAACCGCCCGATGGAGGAGCGGGAGGAACAGTAAAAGTTGCAACCAAGGTATTTGATTGGGATGGGGTTACAAAAATTTCCATATCAAGAGATGGAACAAAACAAGATAGTTATATTTTTCTTGACGACTCGCTACTCATAGAAAATCTATCTAACGGAAAATCTATATTATTTACTGGAACTGATCATTCGGGAACGATGGTATCAAATCCAGTGATTACAGCGATTTTACAAAAAGGACAAAATACATTAAAGTACACGGCCATTGACAGTGATAACGATGCGGCTTGTACGGGAATTGGAACTCTTTATTTGCTTTGGTGTACAGATTATCCTGAAGAGCCAATCCCAGCGGCAACAGCATCAACGTCATTGTCAACCACAGCATCAAGTCGAATTTCAAATCCATGGCCAGTGTTTGCAGACGCCGCAAACGATAAAGACCTTGGTCCTTATTTTTACAATACTAGCGTAGAAAACTTTGATCTCGAAAACTTCAATGATAAAGTAAAGAGGATAGAGCTTGTCAGTAAGGGCTTTAAAGTTAATAGTTCTACAAATAATGGAGTAACATATTACTTATATTATGGAAGTTTTTATGGTGCGGTTTTATTTACTAATCCTAGTTTTAGCGGTCAGTGCTTTTATTTGAATCCATCCGGTGATTTGACAAAGACAGACAAGGCAACAGGAGAAAATATAACCATGGAAGGAGAATTATCATCAATGATTGTTTTTAAAGCCAATCTTAGTCTAAGTACTACTTTAGAAGATGGGACTATTGATTTATATGCTACGCCAAATTGTGGAGAAGACGTAAATACAACCAATGCGACGGGACATAAATATGATGTTTGTTCAATAACTATCAAACCTACTGCAAAAGAATATGGCGAATTAGAAAAAGTTATTTTAGGTCCATCAAAACCAAGCTTTGTTATAGATCCAAATTTTGTAGAAGCAGCCTGTCCAGATAAATTTCTAAAAGCAGACAAGAAAAGTTATTATGATATACAATCATTTCGAATCAATGGGTCAGCAGGGGTTGTATTGAAAACCGATAAAGGAAATTGTCATTATTTTGACGTAAAGACTAATCCGAGAAGAGGAAATTGTTTTGCTAATCTACAAGATACCTTTAAGAGCTTTTTAGGACAAGAAAAGCCAAAAACAATAATGATTATCCCATTACAACAGACACAATAAATATTAAAAACCTATACAATGGATTATAAAAAAATAATAATATTTATTATTACCGTTTTCTTGTCGCTGGTTAACGAGACAGCTTTTGCATTGGAAAATGTTTATCCGGTAGTGGCTGGAAAAAGCATAACAGAGGGGTCAACTTTTTTGGATTATGTATCTTATGGATTTGCACTTATAACTGCGTTAGGAGGGGTTATAATGTTTGTAATCTTAGTTCGAGCAGGACTAAAAATGATTACTGGGGCAGGAAATTCTAATGAAGCTAAAAAAGAGATTAAAAGAGCTTCTTTTGGACTTTTTCTCTTATTTGCGGTTTATTTGACTTTAAACACAATTAATTCTTCTTTAGTAAATCCTCAGACCATTGATCAATCCTGTACCGAAGGGATTCCTCTTCAAACGGCGACAACAAAAACTGTAGATGGGCAAACAAAAGAAAGCCTTTACGATGTTTGCGTTAAATCTAGTGTCCCAAATTTAGAAAAAATTAAACAATCTTATAGTGCGGATTTTTCTACTTGTATTACGAAAGCAGTCATATCTTATCCAGAAGCTAATTACACGGGAGCACCAACGGTTATTTTTGATGATACGACCAGTAGGACAAAAAATTGCTTATATAGACCCAGAGTTATAGGAGCAAAATCATTAAAGATTATTCCAAAACAAAAAGGAGCTTATCTCTACGAAAAAGACAACTATGGAATTGTAGAAAATTCTTCCGCCCCTTTATTTTTTAATATTGGAGCAGAAGATTTATCTAAAAATCGGTTTGATAATAAAACAAGGTCAATAAATATTATTAGTCGAGACTATTCAACGGATCCATTGTCAGTCGCCAATGATCCATCTGATCAAATTACAGAGGATTATGTAGGTGCAATAATTTTTGAAAACCCAGGATACAGAGGAAAATGTTTGCCAGTTGACTCAAATAATGAATCATTAGTAGGAACTGATAAGGCGATTGGAAAGGTAGACTTGAGTGGTAAGGATTTATCAACTCCTGGAGTTTCTTCTCTTACAGTTTTTAGTAAAAAAATACATACAAAAAGACTCAAGGAATCAGAAAAAAATTATGTTTATTTATATGCTGTCAAAAATTGTGGGGAAAATATAAACAAGGACACATCTAAAACAAGTTTTTTAGATAAAAATAAAAACCCAATTATAATTAAAAATGATAAAAACATCGTTGCTTTAAAAATAAATCAATTTTTTAATATTGTCTCCACGCTCCCCTATCTTGCAGATAAGGGATTCGCTGCTATTGAAAACCAGGTTTTAAAAATTATTGATTATGAAAAAAATAATTTGAATAAAATTTTAATTGCAATTAATGATATTAGTAAAACTTTTGACAGCAATTTAATAATAACTAAAAATTATAATTCTTTAAAAGTTGATACAGCATTAGCCGCTAGTTCAAATTTTCGAAAATCTTACGACTGGACTCATGCTCATGGGAAGAATTGGCTTACTTCTGCGAAAGACCAAGGAAGTGCGGGAACATGTTGGGCCTTTGCTGCTGTCGGAACCTTAGAGGCACAAATTCGACTTTATTATAATCAGCCAGATCTAGCTCTTGATTTCTCTGAACAGATGGAAGTTGATTGTACAGGCAAAGACGACGGCTATAGTGGTAACTTGCTATACACCAGCCCAAATCCATATACAGGATGGCCAAATTGTTTTTATGCAGAAGCAAATTACGATTGTATAAAAAATAGAGGAATTGCCGATGAGGCCTGCGATCCTTACGTAGGAAGAGATGACTTGGCGGCTAGACAAGCCGTAGATCCAACCGCTAAGGATGTTTGTGGAATCGCAGTTTGTTCTGATTGGAATGAGAGAGTTTGGAAAAATTCTGGTTATTTAGGATATGGGGGGTATTATTCAGACACTGCTTGTCCAAATAAAACTTGGGGAATGACGGAAGAAGGTTTAAAAAAAATGCTTATCACAAAAGGACCGCTTGACCTTGCTGGATATTATGCTTTTGGTACGCCAGTACTAAACGGACATGCTATGGTTTTAACTGGATATGAGACTTCAGATAGTGGACATACGACATGGATATTCAAAAATAGCTGGGGAGGTAATGGCGTTTATAGGGTTGCAGACAAAAATAAGATTTTGGCTAACGCCTCTGTCCCTATCGGACCATTCACTCCTCCACTTAATAAGGCATATTGGCCAGCAGGATTTGATGGAGAAATAAGATGCACGGACGCTGATAAGGATGGTTATTGTTTTTGGGGGTCGTCAGCTGAAAAGCCACCTTCTTGTGATGCTCTTACTTGTGCAGAAGAAAAAGACTGTGATGATAGCGATAATACTGGGCACATATTTGATGGCGACTATAATTGTGGGGCGAACGCATCCGAAGACCTATGTACTGACTCTGATAAGGATGGTTATTGTTTTTGGACTAAAGACGTAAAACCATCTTCTTGTGATGCTCTTACTTGTGCAGAAGAAAAAGACTGTGATGATAGCGATGATACTATTACCAGTGCATGTTTTAGTCTTCCAAGCAGTACAATATCTCCAGCTGAACCTATTCCTGACCCTGAACCTGATCCAGTATATGGAGTGGGAGGACTATATGATGTATGTAAAATAGAAATTCCAGACCTAGAAGCTGGAGACAAGATTGCAGATTTTGAAAAATTAATATCAGAACAATGTGCAGGAAAATTCTTAAAAACAAAAAGTGGTAAAACCTATGACATAATTTCCTTTAAAATTGCTGGTCCTGCAGGAGTGGTAATAAAAGGAACTAACGGTAACTGTCTTTATTGGGATACCGCAAATGTAGAAAAAACAGGATCTTGCGTCAATGAACTTAGAGGGTCGGATGTTTTTAATACAAATATCATAGCCGAAGCATTGGGAATGACGGTGAAGCCAAAAAGCATAATAGTTTTTCCAAAAGATTAAATGTTTATAAAAAAGAAAAAAGAATTATTAATATTAATTGCTCTCTATTCCCTATTCATTTGTGGAACATCTTTTGCACTTGAAGTAACTTTCCCAAACATAGGAGGATTAACTTTAAATAGTAGCTCAAATATACCTAACACGGTTGAGTATTTTTATAGGATAGGAGTTATCTCTGGGGCTCTTATCGCAACGATTATGATAATAGTATCAGGAGTCACAATACTTTTATCAAGAGGAGAGCCAGCCAAAATTAGCGATGCTAAAAAGAGAATGATAGGTGCTGTGTTTGGGTTAATAATTTTAGGAGGATCTTATTTGATTATCTATACCATAAATTCGAAGATTCTAGAAATTCAAGGGCCGTCAACTACATCAATTACTGCGAGCCTTAATGGAGTTTATCTAAAAGAAGGATCAGCATCAACATTTTTAACAGTTGCAACTCCAAACTTAACCGCACAAAATTTTAATCAAAAAGCCGATCATTTTACAATTGAGCAACCACCATCAGGAGATATGAAATATGGAGCAATATTTTTTAGTGGAACTGATTATAAAGGGCAATGTTATTATAGCGGGAACAAAGGAACCGACAGTGGAAAAGCACCATTTAAGATAAGCTCAGTATATGTATTTAAAACAACAGGAAAAGAAGGGCCTGCTTTAAAAATAATAAATAACGACAACGGTAATTGCCGTTTTTTAAGTGAGACAAAACAAGGTTTTTATCCAAAAACAACTCAAATTGCTTCTTATGGCATACCAAACAAATTAGTAAACATCGCTGACGGTCATTGGATAGAAGCAGGGTCAATTATATTGGAAGATGAAAAAATATTAGTATTGATAGAAACAAGGAATAAGGAATCTTGTACTATGGGAGGAGGTATTGGAGATGATAGTGCTTCATGTAATTGTCAGATTATAAAAAAGACCGGAAACGAAACATGTTATCCGTTAAAATATGACTATTCTTATAATCCAGACAGCATAGACACAATTAAGCCCGGATATGTAACTTTGTTCCAACTTAAGTAATAATGCTTACTGGAATTTTGTAAAAAAGATTCTATTCGGATTCTAAATAAGTTTTAGTCAATCTTATCCAATCATCCAAGGACAACGTTTCAGCTCGTTGGGTTGCGTCTAAATTAGAAGATTCCAGTATTTGTTTTATTTTATCTCTCTCCCCTATTTGAATTAAATTTTTTAATAATTGTTTTCGTGGAGACGAAAAACCAGCTTTTAATAATTTAAAAAAAGTTTTGGTAAATTGTTTATCGTGTAAATTTCTTTTAGGAATAAGAGAAATGACAGCACTATCAATTTTTGGCTTTGGATGGAAACAGTTTTTAGAAACAAAAAAATTTATTTTTGGATTTGCATAATAATTAATACTAATAGAAAGTAAAGAATTAATATTTTTACTGCAAATTCTTTCAGCAACCTCTTTTTGAATCATCAAAGTTATTGACTCTGGAGGATTTTCATTTTCAAGAAGCAAACGAATTAAATGAGACGTCAAGTAGTACGGAATATTAGCGACAACTTTGTATTTTTTAGGCAACTTACAAAATAGTTCACTATTTGAATCTTTCAATTCTTTTATAGCATCACTAATAATTATTTCGACATTATCTATCCCCTTTTCATTAAGAGAATTAATAAGCCAATTAGCTATTTTGCGATCCATCTCAACTGCGATTAATTTTTTTGAGTTTATAGCAAGAATCTCTGTTATTGTTCCAAATCCTGGTCCTATCTCTAAAACAACATCTTTTTTGCTGACATTACTTACTTCTGCTATTTTTCTGATAATATTTGCATCATGAAGAAAATTCTGCCCAAGGCTTTTTTTAGCCGAAAATCCTGCTATTTCTAGCGTTTTTTTAATATTTCCGCTTGGGGAGAATTCAGTTGACATAGAAGATAAAAAGATTAAAATAATAATATACTATATACAGATATTGGAATAGAAA
>JALNZJ010000029.1:0-2522 GCA_023229485.1 bacterium
ACGGTTGATTAATATCTTATTAGATTCCCCTCTTCAGGGGAATGACAGAGAAAGGGGTGCGACAATGACAGATGATTATTTTTATTTTTTCCAAAAATCTTCAGCTTCTTTTTCTAGTTTTTCTAGTCTATCATAGTAGTCTGGAAATTCGTTTAGGTGAGCTAAGGCAATTTTAACTGTCATTACCTTGTCATTATTCGTGACGTTTGTGATTGCATCTCTTGTTCCATGCTCTAGTTCAATATGTGCTCCCCTCCAAAGCTGATCAACATCGAAATGACTCCAATCCACTCCTAACTGTTCTCCTGTTTGTTTTATTTCTTCTTTTGTAAAAATTTCTTCCATATTTATTTTTTAAATTATTATTTTAATTACATTATTACATCATTGTCCACGTGAGTAAATAAAAACTCGCCTGCAAAAAAGCGAGCGAGCTGAATAAATTAAAATCTATTTTATTCCTTAATTCCATCTAAATTTACATCGTATAAGATTTCTTCATTCATTAAACGATATTTCATAATTTCATTCTCAGTGAACCAAATCTTGATTTCTCTTTCAGCTTCTTCAGTAGCATCTGAACAATGGATAAGATTTCTTACTGCTCTGCCATCAATATTTGCGAGCTCATAAGAATCAAGAGTGAAGTCGCCACGAATTGTTCCAACATCTGATGTTAATGGCTCGGTTCCTCCAACAATTTTTTTTACTATACCAACAGCTTTGTTGCCTTGCCATACCATCATAACTAATGGACCTGATGTCATATAGTGAACGTTTCCCCTCATAATATCCTTACCGTATTCGATCGCTGGCTTATCTACTGCAAGACCCATTGCTTCACGATTTTTAACTGTAATCTGACCCTTAGACTCAAACCAAGCATCATCTTTATTATAATGAGCCCAGCATTGATCTTCGGTCGCAAAAGCAAATTTCATCGCTACTAATTTCAATCCGGTTTTTTCTATCCTGCTGATAATTTCCCCGATTAACGATCTTTGCACTCCGTCTTGTTTTATTATTACAAATGTTTTTTCTTTTTGGACCTCCATATTTTTATTCTTTAATTTAGTTATTTTGTGTCATATTATCTTATAAAATAGTCATCGTCAATCTATAAAAAACTAAAAAGAAGTCATTTTTTGCGATTACCATTTCCCTATCCCAGCAAGTCTTCTGTTTGTGCGAAGGCGATTATGTAATTATGTCCATATTTCTTAGCACACTTTGGACAATACGCATAATGAAAATACATTTTTGAAACTGATTTGCCTTTTGAAGATACATACATCTCCATTTCTTTCATAAATTTAGGAATTTCATTGTAGGGACCATCAAAAACTTTACTCAAAAAATTTCCAGACAAAGCAATGTTTGTTGCATTGGGAACAATTTTTGTAGTTGTCATATATATCTCTGATTTCCATGGAGATGGATCATAGCAAAGCATTAAAAAATCTTCATCTGCGGGATTTGCTTCTGCTTTTTCTATTTTCTTAAACATTCTCGTAATGACACTACCCATATTGAGTGGCATATGCATAAACTGCATAACTTCATCCTTGATAAAGGTTTTGTTCTCCCAGAAATATTCTTTTTCGTTCAATGTTTCTGGTTTGAATTCTGGGCAACAAGTAGCATTAGTATTGTTTTCCATATTTTTAAAATAATTATTTATTACTTAATTATTATTTCTATCTTGGTAGAGTTGGTAATATTTTATCTACCATTACGATTACTTCCCCTAAGGGTTTCCCTCGCCTTTTAAATTTTCCATATTTTTGTCATTAATATGATTATTATTTTTCCATTGCTATAACCTTTAATTCTTTAGGCATTTTTTCTATTGCATACCTAAGTGAAGTTCTTGGCATTATTTTTTTATTTTTCATTATATAATCAAAAACTTCTTTTTGATGTTGCCGACTAGCCTCTTTGAGCATCCAGCCATATCCTTTTTGAACTAAATCTTCTTTGTCTAATAAAAGAACGTCGGCTAATTCAAAAACTTCTTTCAAAAAATTACCTTTTCTGGCTGGTAGAATTAATGATACACTAGCAGCCCTACGAAGCCATAAATTTTCTGACTTTGCCCATTTTTTAAGAATCTTTACACTGCTGGGATATTTTTCTAAATAATTTCCAACTGTATGATTACAAAGAGTATCGCACTCTGCCCAATTATCAATGTATTTATTTAGCCAATACTCAAGAACTTCTATATCTTTCGCCTCAAATTCATCTACTTTGTAATTTGCCCAATTACATGCGATAAAAGCTTCCTCCATATAGCCAGACTTATATAATTCTTCGCATAGAACAAATACTTCTTTTTTGGGCAAGTCGCTTATTTCCTTGTAATAATCCTTTGCTAATTTCAACCCAAAAGAAGTCTTAGTCCCATAAACCTTAATCTTTTCCTTGAAATATCTTTTTGAACTTTCTTTTATTGCCTCATCGGCATTGCCCAAAAGCTCACAGCGAATCCGTTTTATAATATCCATAATTATTTTTTATTT
>JALNZJ010000029.1:2554-8260 GCA_023229485.1 bacterium
CTAAGATCGGCGATGGCCGAAATTAACAAAAGTACACAGAATAAGAATCCGAGCACTAATAATCCCATATCCCAACTCCCATAGCATGGGAAGGAATCTCCCACGGATTGATTGCATGGAAAAACTGAATTAATCGTTTTGCCAAAATAAAAATAATCGTTTTCCTTTTTTAATAAAAAGGCCAGTATGATTATTAAGAATAATTTAATTAATGTTTTTAATTTCATTTCTATATTCCTTTATGAAAACCTAAATCAGCAGGATTTCTTCCTCCTGAAATATGAATTAGTTGACCTCCACTCTTTTCAAATTCGAATCTTAGCTTCTTGACTTCGTTTGCAAGATCAATCGTGTCTTGTGGTAAATCTTTTTTGATAAAACCCTTTGACCAATAATCTAAAATAATCTTACTATCTCCAAAGATTATTTTATTTCCTGCTTTAATTGATATTTCCAGTGCAAACTTACATGCACAAAGCTCACCAAAATTATTAGTTTTTCCTGGTAATGAATAATGCCCTTTTGGATTTAATTCTCTGGCAGGAAAAATATCTTTAAGTAGACTCTTTCCACTTTCATCAGTAACGTTTATTTCGGTACCATTTCCTCCGCCAGTACCAGCATCAAAATAAATACCTTTCTCGGCTGCTAGATGTTTTATCGCATAATCTGCTCCTGCATTTAGCCATTTCTCAGCTTCATCTTTGCTCTCAAAGCTTTTGTATTTTGCTCCTTGCTTGCCCGAAACTATGCCTTGGCACTCTGGCCAATTATCAGTCACTCCCTTTTTATCCCCTATTGAATATGCATAAAATTTTTGTTTTTTCATATTAGATTAACTATAACATCCAAATAAACACACGAAAAGAGCTTTAAAAGCAAAAACCACTCGCTAGAGTGGTTATTGTTAAATGCTTTTATTTAAATTATCCAATTCTTTTTAAAACCTCTGCAAATTCCTCGTCTGTTGCCATTTCTCCATTCATAATATCGCAGTTTTTGTCTTTCCAGTATGGAAGTTGGGACATATTTTTCCTTACCATTTTTTCTGCCAATGCCCTATCGTCTCCAAGCTGACTCATAAAATACTGAACTCCTCCCTCAAAAATATCTTCACAAGATTTAACGCTGCCATCTTCGTTGACGCAATATAAGCAAAAATTTGAATTCTCGTCTCCATTCGCAAAATCTTCTTTTTTTGTTAATGGCATTCCACATGCCTGACAATATTTTTCCATATTTTTATTTTAATTTGTAATGATTATATTGTATCAGTTATTTTTGAAAAATAATACTGATTGATTCAAATCCCTCTCTCTTTCTCTCCAATAAAATAGACGCCTAATGGCGTCTATCTAAAGGGCAGGATTCGCCATCGGATAAATTCTCGCTATAATTTTCCTCTGGCCCGCCTCGGGCTCTGTCAGCCCTCCGGCTTCGAATCCCTCTGCCTCCCTTTTGCATAAATTAAGACCACCTTTCGGTGGTCTTTGTTTATGCGGAGGGAGAGGGATTCGGTCTCGCCTCTCACCTCGCCAGTCGCTCAGTTCGGGCTAACCACCGACTCGTGGCTTCGCCTGCTGGCTCAGCTCACTCCGTCGTTCGAATCCTCTCCCTCCCTTTTGCATAAACAAAGACCACCTTTCGGTGGTCTTTGTTTATGCGGAGGGAGAGGGATTCGAACCCCCGGTGAGTTGCCCCACAATAGTTTTCAAGACTATCTCATTCGACCGCTCTGACATCCCTCCATATGTTTTTCACAAACCTTTCTTCTTTAAAAATAAAGAATTTCAATGTTGTATAGTTTTTCCGCCAAGGGCGGATCCGCCTCAAGACTTGTCTCTTCGACCGCCTGAATATCCTCCAAACTTACAACAATCTATATATACTATAAGAATTAGAATTTTACAATCCCAAAAATGCATCCCATTTTTTACAGAATACCAAAGCTTTGTAACCTTATGGGGTTACTAAATAAAGTTACTAATCTTATAATTTTTTGATTAAAATATCCAAAGCCTCATTTAAGTATTTTTCTTCAAGTTGCTTTAGATTATCCCCTTTTGAATGATAGGTTTTAAGCATTTTTGACAAACTTCCTTGCATGGAGAAAATTTT
This sequence comes from bacterium, assembly GCA_023229485.1. GTDB lineage: Bacteria > Patescibacteriota > Minisyncoccia > Minisyncoccales > Minisyncoccaceae > Minisyncoccus. Next base: position 4,673 of record JALNZJ010000029.1, read on the forward strand.
ATTTTCCCATTTTTTTAAATTTTTAAGAGGAAAAGCCAAGTAAATAAATTCTTTATCTTGATCATAAATTGTTTCTCCGTTTCCAACACAATCCAACACTATTATTTTTTCTGCTTTTTCCATTATGTCACTATAATTATCTTCAAATACTCTGTATCCATGCCCCCAATAAATCGGCTGATCATAAGACAATTCTTCATTTCCAGAAAAAACTAAAAGATTTTGTCGTAAAAGCTCGGGAAAAGATGAAGCAATAGCCATCAAGACTGCAATACTTGAAGCATTGTCGGTAGCTCCTTGTTCTATTGAATCATAATGGGCAAAAATAATATTTTTAGGATTATTTTTATTTCCTACCAAAATATTTTTTGATTCATATATTAAAGGCTCTATATCTACACGTGCAAAAACCTTCTCTCCTTTTAGTATTTTTTCTAATCCTTCCATATTTACCGCCACTGATGGAGCGAAATAATGACTAGCTAACGATATATGTTTTGAATTAGGATTAAAATTAATATTGGGAATAAAAAAATCGAACTGTAAAGGAGTTATTAGTGAGCTTATTAAATTATCCTTACTGTTTATCTCTCCACTAACAAATGAAGATCCTTTACATGGAACTTCGATGTTATCAACCAACAATACAGCCTTTTTTGTTAATGGAATTTTAGCTTGAAAATTATTAATAAAATATTCTACTGCGTAATTTTTTAAATATTTAATTATTAACTCAGAAGCTTTTATTTCTATCTCTCCTTGTCTCTGTCCTAAGCTAATAAATTCTTTAATAAATTTTAATTGATCGAATTTTTCCATATTTTTAATTGCCATTATGTTTATATTTTAACAGAAAAATTTTTATAAGTAAAAAAATACTTTCTTGCTAACTGAAAACATTTTTGGGAAAATTTTCCCAGTCGAACTTATCTCGGAACTTCTTCGCCTGTGGCAAATCGCAATGACATAAGAATAGAATCATCTTATGAGATTCCCTTCGCCCTCCATGGGCGGGCAAGCGGGAATGATAAAAAAGAAGAATGACAGGATATTTGGAAAATGGTAAAATAATGTTAAATTAAATACACAAAACTATGAAAATAAAAAACACACTTTTAGGTTTAATAATTTTTTCTGGGCTTTCCTTTTGTTTTAGCGTAAGAGCCGAGGAAATAACTAATTATCAAGTCAATATCCAAGTCAACCAAGATGCAACGGTTAATATTAAGGAAAGTATCTTATATGATTTTGGCGACGAACAAAGGCATGGAATACTTCGTAATATTCCCTATCAATACAAAAATAGTGCTGGTAATTTTAATCTCCGCTATGAAAATATTTCCGTAAAAGATGAAAATAATAATGATTATATTTTTTCTGAGTCTTTTGAGGGTGATGATTATAGTTTGAAAATTGGCGATGAAGATGTTCTCGTAACCGGACAAAAAAATTATATCATTAGCTATACTGTCAGAAGAGCTATCGGATATTTTTCTGACCATGATGAGTTGTATTGGAATGCAATCGGCAATGAGTGGGAAGTTCCGATCAAGAAAGCGTTAATTACCATGGATGGATTCGGCATCACTAATGTGAAATGTTTTTATGGTAATTATGGAGACCAGACTGAGTGCAATGTACTCCAAATGAAGAATACCTATCAATCAACTTCTGAAAATCTTAATACTGGGGCGGGTATAACTATTGCCATGTCTTTTAATAAAGGAGTAATATACGAGCCAACTCAAAATGAGAAAGTAATTGAATTTGTAAAAGACAACTGGGGCGTTGCAATCCCTTTTATTGTATTCATTTTCTTATTTTACTGGTGGTTCCGATATGGTAGAGATCCAAAAGGAAAGGGTGTAATAATCGCTCAATATTCTCCCCTGCCTAAATTATCTCCACTAGAGTCAAAAGCTGTAATGGATGAAACTGTTGAAACTCAAAAAATTGCTTCAGAAATAATTCTTCTGGCAATCAAAAAATATTTAACGATAGAAAAAACAACTAAGAAAAATTTGGGAATATTTGATTCAGAAGATTATGTTTTTAAAAAACTAAAAGAGCCTGATGCTAATTTGACTGAATTCCAAAATAAGTTAATGACTGAATTATTTTCCGATAAAAATAGAAAAATAGCTCAAGAAGCCTCTCTTTCGGATATAAAAGAGCACCCTCAGTCCATGGCTACTTTTATTACAAGCGAAGGACCTAAGATGATTTATCAAAAACTTACTAATGAAAATTACTTCCCCAAAAATCCTCAAACTGTTCGTTTGGGTTATATTATTGCCGGAATTTTAATGATATTCTTTTCTTTCATTCCTCTAATAATTGATCCATTTTTTGGATGGGTAAACATACTTGCAATAATTATCGCAGGAATAGTGGTAATAGTATTCGGATTAATAATGCCACGAAAAACAATAAAGGGCGTAATAACAAAAGAATACATGCTTGGGCTTAAAAAATATATTTCTGTGGCAGAAGCTGAAAGAATAAAATTTCATAATGCACCAGAGAAAAATCCAAAGCATTTTGAGGAATTATTGCCCTATGCAATAATGTTTGGATTAGAAAAAGAATGGGCTAAAAAATTTGAAGGATTAAATTATAATCCAAGTTGGTATGCTGGCGAAAATTATTCAACTTTTAATGCAGCTGTATTTGCTTCCAGTATTAATAATATTAACAATTCTGTTTCTAGTGCGATATCTACTGCTGGAAGCGGAGGAAGTGGATTTTCTGGAGGTGGTGCAGGTGGAGGATTTGGAGGCGGAGGTGGAGGAAGCTGGTAATTTGTAAGTAAAAATAATTGGCGAATAAAATTATGTGTCAATAAATTTTCGAATTTGTGATATTACAAAAAAAGTAATAAAAATTTATTCATTAAATTAATTTTTACTCTTCACAAAAAAATAAATTAAGAGTAGAATTATAGTATATAAATTTATTCTCAACTATGTCTGATCAAAGATTATTGGACACTATAAAACATAAAATATCGATAGGTGTTAGTGAACAAGAAATAATTAAAACCCTTGTTTTTTTAGGCTGGAAAGAAAGTGATGTGAAAAAGGCAATGCCTATTGCTCTTGGAAATAAAGAGGCCGAGACAAACGTAGGAGTTCCTACTCCCCTAGTAATCGTTCCAGAAGATAAGCAAAAAATAACTTTTGAAGGGTTTGATAGTAATAATAACTTACCGAAAGAAAAAAAGAAAAAAATATTACCTGCTATAATTATTTTTTCAGTTCTAGTCATATTTGCTATTGTTATTTTTATTCAAACTGCGACGAAAGCAAGTCCAGATAAATTTTCTGAATTTTTTTCTTGGTTTAACGTTTCACAGCCAACACAACCACAAACTAACCCTATTCCAAACGTGGTAATTCCTACTGCCGAAGGAGTTAAAATTTTTGGACCATTTAGTTCGGCCGGTAAGTTGTCAATGATGGATGATAATTTTGCTTTCTTTTATGAAAAAGATGGGTTCCAATATGTAAATATAAACGGGTCTATTTCTAACGCCTATCAACGTTTTGAAAAAAAAGGAATTGCTAGGCCGATTGTTCCAAGTATCTA
>JALNZJ010000030.1 GCA_023229485.1 bacterium
AATTTCAATTCACGCACTCACGCGGAGTGCGACTTATTAAAACCATTTTATTACCAAGTATTATATTTATTTCAATTCACGCACTCACGCGGAGTGCGACTGTATAAAAAGTCAATTAGACAACTTGTTTTGGTGTGTTTTTAGTGTTATTATTGACTTTATGGTTTATTATTCAATTTTTTTTCTAAAAAGTCAAATATATTTGTCGTTTTGCAGTAATATTCTGTGCGAACCTACCACAAATTCATGAGAACTTTTGGTTCGCGCTATCATATTATACTATTAAAATTCCTTCCGGATTATAACTTTTTTTAACTCCATGATGTTCAATTTTAGAAATATAATTATTACCTAAATAATAGTATCTAATGCTATCAGTGTTTACGTCGATAATTTTTTCTAATTTATGTTTTAAAATTGCAAAATTTGCTGAATTTACAACACATTCAAAAACTGAATTTTGCACGCGTTGACCATAATTCTGACATTCTTTAGCAACTTTGTGCAATCGTTTTTTACCAATTGCACTTTCAGTACATACATCATAAGTAATCAGAACCATCATAATCTATCTCCCAAAGTATGGTGGATAATCATCAAGCTCGCCTCTTAAAAACCTAGCAAGTAACAATGCTTGAATATATGGTAAAAGTCCAATTTCCACTTTTTCTTTTAAAAATGGATGTTCAATAATTTCTAGTTTTCTTTTTTGCCACTCTTCCAAAAATAATTTTCGTGCGTCATCTGTCATAAGTATTCCGTCACTTTCTTTTTTTATAAAGCACTTTGCATTTATCATTTTTAAATTAATTAGTGAAAGAACAAATTTATCCACAAAAATCGCTCTGAACTCTTCCATTATATCAAGTGCTAACGAGATTCTGCCAGATCTATCAGTATGAAAAAAGCCTACATAGGAATCAAGTCCCACAGTTTCTAAAGCGGCCTGAATATCATGTGCCAGCAATGTATAGCCAAAAGATAACATTGCATTAACATAGTCAAGCGGTGGTCTTCTTGTTCTTCCTTGAAAAATAAAATCATCTTTCTGCTTTAATATTAAATCATTAAACACACTAAAATAAATTTTAGCAGCATCTCCCTCAACGCCTCTTAACTCGTCTAGTGTCGTGCATGCATCAACATTATCATAGCGGTCTTTAAGGTAATTGCTTGCGAACGCAACTGCTGTTATATCCGTGCAATCGCAACTATCCCTTATGCGTCTTTGTAGTACAAGCCTAGAATTATACAACTTGGAAATAATAAATTTTTTGGCAATATTTAGACAAAAATTTTCATCTTCAGAAACAACACACTGTTTTTTTCTTAATACAACATTTCCCCTGATTTTTCCATGCACACCCGCTAAAAACCTTCCACCACTTGAAATAAAACTAATTGCAACATCATTATCAGTACAATATTGCATTAATTTAGGACTTATACCTAAATAATTAAAACACACTATGGATTGCAAATTTAAAATAGGCACTCTAAATAGTTGTTTACTATCTTGAAGAATCACAACATTTTGTCCATCCAAAGACAAGTAACAATCAGGGGTTGTAACATATAATGTATTTAGCAATTTTCTCATACTATATCTCTTTTAAAGTTTTTTTGATGTAATCTTCAGCGCTCATATTTTTTATGTTATATGCACACAAATTATTTAAGGAGCAGTTTTTACATTTTTTTAAATTTACAGGTAATGGCGTAACTTGTTTAAAATAATATTCGTTCATTTGTTTTATAAGCATAACTACTTTTTCACGCAATTCAGTTGTAAAAAATATTTTTTCTCTTCGTTTAGTTTGGTTATAAAAAATAAATCCGAAATCCAAAATGCAATTTTTCATTTCTTCAAATGCCATTGCTTGTGCACATAATTGTACAGTGTCATAATCTTCCATTTTTGGAGACCCGTGTTTATATTCTATTATATTAGGCATATAATAGTCGCTTTTGCTAGAAATAAAAACCCCATTTTTATTTTTTTGGAACTCAATAATATCTATAACACCTTGAATATTTAATTTATTAGAAACCACAGGCACACTGCGAGAGTAAAAAGTTTCACCGCGCGACTCAAAGATTTCCGGATCATCAACTCTCTCATGTACCTGTGTTCCTTCAATAGTAAGCACATTTTCAGACCAAGCATTTTCAATATGAATTAGACCCCACTGCCTTTCGCAATACATAAAATGCTGAATACCAGAAATTAATAAATAATCTTTATTATCATTAAACTCGTTCAATTAATTCCACTCCGTTTGGAGTATTTTTGTCAATAGACACTACATAATCAGAATATTTTCTTGTCGGGGCGTCAGCATTAATTTTTTTGACTGTAATCAAATCAAAAAGTTTGTTAGCAGGACAATTACCTAATACACTTGCATGCTTAAATACCACTAATTTTCTTAATGACATTTTGCCCCTAGCTGCAGAATGATCATTTTCAAACATGTTTTCTAATGCTTCAAATAATAGTTCTAAATCTTCTTCCGAAAAGCCCGTTACATTTTTAGCGAGTGAAGCAGAAATATATCCTTCTGTTCTGTATAATGCATAAGGTATTACAAATTTTCTACCCATTGTATTGTTGTTTTTTGCATCTTTTTCATTTGTAATAGCCATACGAGTTATTGTTATTTCTTGTTGGAAAATTGGATCTATACTTCTTGCAAAATTAATTTGTACAGGTCCTCTAACTATACCACAGTTTACATCTGTTGACATCACCGCGCCAAACGTACGCACATCATAATAATTATCACACATAAATTTGCGTAATTTAGCAATGTCATCTTTTGATACATCTTTTCCATCTAGTATATTTAATCTGTCATAAGCTATTTTGTTAGTAGTATTAAGTACCGTGCCTTCTTTTATATATATTTTAAAATTTTCACAATCCTCTTTTACTAGTTCCACATAATTTCTTAATTTGCGTTTTATGCAAACATCGGTAACAATACCAAAATTTGTTTCGGCATCAATTCGTGGCATATTACCCGCATCAGGATCTCCGTTTGGATTTCCATTTTCCACATCAAATAAAATTACAAATTCATAACGGTTTTCAATTGCTTTTCTCATTTTAATTTTCTCCTTTTATACTTTTATCTTGTTTTACATAAAAAGCTTTTTTTTGTTGATAGTAACCAATAATAAATTTACCTTGCCCTTCTAATGATAAATGTAATGGGAATTTCCCGTCTTCCAATTTTGCCAAAATCTCTTCAATATCATTATCGGATTTATATCCATAATCACTTTTTGAAATATGGCTTTGTGATAATTTAAGCAATGTAGGAAAAACACTGCCCGGTGTAGCACACGCAGAAGAAAAATACCTATCTTTAATAGTAGAATTGATACCTTTTCCTAGTGCGTCTATTTGTGCTTTTTCTAGTACAGCAAAGAGTCTACCTAATAAGTACGCTGTGTCATTTGTTTCTTGATTTAATGACATTGTTAAAACCTCCTTTAAATTTTTGTTATCTGTAAGTCTGGCAAATCTTGATAAATACGCTTTAATGACCGCCACTCTTGGATAATTGATTTTTATGTTTTTATTTTTTTCATCATCTTTATCAGTTCTTACTCTGTCAATGATTTGACTAAATAATAAACGCGGGTAAATAGTTCCACATAAAATAGATTGCTTTGTAGCAAGTGGAGATACAGTCTCTTTTAAAATTCTCCAAACAGGGATTAAATCAAAATCGTTTTCACTTTTTTCTATTTGCATATCTAAGTAATGTTGCATTAAATTGTTCCTAAAAGTTCCAAAGTCATTAATATTAAAAAATCTCACAGAAATTCTACTAGCGTTAGGAGATAACCCTAAAACATAAAATTTGGTGCTTTTATCTAAATTCAGTTTTTCATCTAAATAATTAAAATCAGGAATTTTGCCCAAATTCACATTTTTTAATACAGATTGTATTTCATTTTGTAAATCTAAATTATTTATAGTTTCTTCTGCTTTTTTATTTACATTTTCATTACTTTTTTCTGGATTTAAAATTGCTCTTGTAAAATCATAATATAAATTATTATTGCTTTCGGCCCAAAATACAGTGGTTGCATTGCCAATTTGAATTTTCTGATTTTGGTTTGAAAGCATATAATTTAATACCGTGGCATAGTTAAATGCAACTGTTTGTGATATAGGGGCGTTATACGATTGGATTTTATTGTACGAAGTGTATGCATCTGCATTAAAACCTACTAACGTTGCACCGCTTGATTGTGCATTTGCTACTCCTTTAATGTTTGGATGTACTCGTGCAATGTAATCAGTTTTTCCAGTAACAGCACACTGCTTAACTAATAACTCTTCATTTTTTGCTGTACTATATTTAAGCCATATTTTTTTTAAATTTTCATCTTCATGCAAATATTTATTATCAATTTTAAATACAATATTTTTACCAGTCTGCAAATCTTTTATATGTGGTTCAATAATATCTTTATATTTTCCGTAAGAATAATTTTGATAAAATTTTAATAGTGCTTGGGCCAAAGGATTATCTGAATTTGATAAAAGTAATTTGTGTAATTGAATGAAACTTGCCAAATATTTATTGCCTTTTTCAAAAGGATCAAAATTATCTAAATCATCAACAGCATCATCAAATTCCTTTTTAATTCCGAGTACAAAATATGGAGTGTCACATAAAAAATATGGTGGTGGTTTTTGTCCACTTCTTTTTCCTTGTTCGGGAACAATCATATTCATGTCTTCTTTAAAAGTTTTTTTACCTCTAACAACATCTTGTTTGAGTGGTATAATACCTAGTAATACTCCTTCTTTTGATATTTCTAATGCATGTGAAACTTTGGCAATGCAAAACCCATTTAAAGGAATACCACTTTCGGGGTCACTCGCTAAAATATTATAATAGTCATTTAATGCTTTTATTATCATAATCCCGCCTCCTTTTTATAAAAACCAACATCTATCAGTCCATCAATCATTTTGGGTCTAAAAAACATCGGCTCGGCATCGTTATAGTTTATATCACCACATTTTGGTTTAAATTTTAAATCATACAACATATAACCCAAATCTACTTCGCCTTTTAATTGGCTAATCTGCACATTATCAACAAGTTTAAAATTTGCACTAAATTCACGGGTACCTAAATATGGCTGATTATAGCATTCTCCATTTTGCATCCGCCTTAAAGCAATGTTGTAGTGTTTTTTTTCTTCTTCAATATTAGATTTGTTATTAACATCAAAATGTGCCTCAATTATATAGCAAACATTTTTTAGTACTTTTGATGCTCGTTGCTGTCTTTCAGAAAAACCTTTGGTCTTAAAACTAGTATCTAAATATAATAATTCGTCGTTGCCATTAACTGCCGACCGTACTTTCTCTGTTGAAATTTTACTGCTGACTTCATTACGCCTGATGTCAATAAATTGAATTGGATTTATTACACAAATTTTGTCAACAATCCATTCAATTTCCGGTTTCCAATAAATTGCTTGCAATATTCCCCGTGCCGCAGAAGGAGTCATAACATCATAACTGACTCTTTCCACCTTCATTTCTGGCCTCGTAAAGCATGCGTAGTCGCCCCAAACCATTACTTTAAATCCATAGCCCATAAAATTACCTCCCTTTTATTTATCCAATTAAAAATTGATTTTTTGTATCAATATTAAGCCCATATTTTTTTGTGTACAAATTTTTGTTATTTAGTATGTAAAATGCATTGTTTAGTAAAGCAACATCACCTAATTTTAAACTTTCTTTTAATTGATTTTCATAAATAGAAACTGTATATGGCTGAATTTTGCGACTATATGACAAAGGGTATTTTGAATATTTGATATCTTCTAAAATTTTTAAGTTTTCTGCACACGGAATTATTACTGGAACTTGATTATCTTCAATTAAATGAAATTTTTCTGCTACATTTTCAAAGTTAAACGTAAGATTGCATCTATTTGATTTTTGAAATTCATAAATAATATCATATTTATCTAGTGTGTTAAATGAATATAACTGTTCAAAATAATTTATTGCCTTTTGTTCCAGTGATAAGTTAAGTGTTTTATCCTTAAATATTACAGCACCAATTTCGGCTGTCTGTTTTAAATAATTATCTTTTAATACAGCAAATTTTGAATTTGAAGTAAAAATGTAAGTTTTCGCTTCTTTTAGTTTGCCTTCACGGTTACACCTGCCGGCTGATTGTATAACAGAGTCCATACCACACATAACCCGATAAACAACTGGAAAATCTATATCAACTCCCGCTTCAATTAATTGAGTAGAAACAACCACACAAGAAACACCCTTTTCTAAATCGGATTTTATTTGTTTAATCCTTAATTTCCTGTCATTTGGACTTAAATATGTAGTTAAATAATATACCTTTTTGTTTATTTGTTGAGCAGAAAAAATTTTTTCTAATGTGCTTGCAATTTCATATACATGTTTGCGTGTATTTAAAATACATAGAACGCTATTTGCACTTGATAATTCAGTCACAAGTTTTTCATCATCAATTATTCCCATATATTCTATATCAACTCTTTTAAGCACATTAAATATTTTGGCTTTGTCTTTAATAATTTCTTTTACCTGTAAATCATTATTTAATATATTTTTAAAGTCTGGCTGTGTGGCGCTACAAAAAACCGCACTGCATTTATAATTTCGCACCAATTCTTGGATATATAATAAGCAAGGCTTTAAATAATCTATTGGGAACATTTGCACTTCATCAAAAATAATTACACTATTTATAATATTATGAAGTTTTCTTTCTCTACTAGTTTTGTTGGAAAAAAGTGATTCAAAAAACTGTACATTTGTTGTTACAATAATTGGCATATCCCAATTTTCGCTTGATTGTTTTAATTTTTGTTCTGCTTGTGTAATTTCACCATTTTTATCAAATTTATATTCATAATTGTAGTGATGTTCAAGCACATTATTTTCTCCAAATATATCTTTGAACACTTCGGCATTTTGCTCAATTATGCTTGTGTATGGAATCACATATATTATTCTTTTCATTTTGTTATTTAACAAATGATTAATTGCAAAAGCCATAGATGAAAGTGTTTTTCCGCCACCCGTTGGAACAGTTAGTGAAAACATGCCTCTACTGTTTAAAGCATACTCTAAACAATTGTTTAATACTTCGTTACGAGTTTCGTTGACAATTCCAGTTAAATTACTAAATTTACTTAAATGACTGTTAAGCAAATCTCTATATTTTTTAAAATCATATTTATCTAAATTATCTCTTTGTTTTTTTTGAATAAATTTTTCTGTATCTAAAAAATCAGCATCAACAAGTGCAGAAAATATCATTCTTACTAATAATGATAAACAATAATCAAGATTATCACCAAATTTAAAATCTGCTAGATTAATTTCAGTTTTTTTATCAACTAAAAAGTCTTGCTTATAATATTGATAGTTTGGAATTTTTCTATTTGATTTTAATCTTGCACACAAAGTAGATTGCTCACAGTTATCTGAATATGCTCCATAATTTAATAGTCCTGTATGATGACCAGTAATGCAATATGATAATAATTTTGCCGTTAGTGATTTATCGCCTAACAATTTACATATCTCAACAGCCCCAGCGGTTGAATGTTCAACATTAATATTTTTACCATCTAATTTTTGTTGAAATTCTACGGAATATTTGCCTAAATCATGTAACAACCCACAAAGTTTGCCAACTTCTTCTAATTTTATGTCAAAAAGAAAATCACCGCATATTTTTGCGGTATTATTTAAATGCTCAATTAGTGTTTGCCAATCGTTTTTGTCTATACCATTTGAATGTGCATAATACATGACTTTTCCCCAAACTTTTAATTTGTTACAGAATATATAATAACACTTTTAAATAGTTGTAAGATAGTTTGTCATAAATAGACAAAAATTGACATTAATAAACAATTTTTTAAGTTATATGTTTTTTGCCCACAAATGATTTATACCACAAAAATATTTCTTTTACAAATGAAATGCATAAATAATATTGTCAAATAGAGTCCCAGA
>JALNZJ010000031.1 GCA_023229485.1 bacterium
AAATTTTATTATTATGTCTTTTCCGCTTGTTCCATCCACAAATTGTCCTTTTCCATTTTCTCCATTTTCTGCTTCGAGTACTTTTCTAAATCTGAATTGTTTTAAAGCATCTAGTTCTGAAACTCCGACAACCGAAATACTCCCACCTCGTCCGCCGGCTCCACCAGTAGGGCCGAGACTGCAAACAACCTTATTAAAGGCGACAGCTCCAGCTCCTCCATTTCCTGCTTTTATTCTTATTGTAACATCGTCAATTAACATATAGGTTTTTGGTAATTAGAAATTAGTAATTAGGGGTTATGCAGCTTGCTTCGCAAACATAATAATTAGCAGTACTAGTAATTAATTTTCATTTTTCTTAAATTTTAAATATTTTTTGCCTTTTAGTTCTTTAGGCATATATTCTTGATCTTCTTTGTATCCATATTCTGGACTATATTTATAATCCTTGCCATATCCAATATCTTTCATAAATTTGGTTGGGGCATTCCTAAGATGAAGCGGAACTGGAAGATTTCCTAATTCTCGAGCATCGTTTGATGCTTCGCCATAAGCCATATAAAGTGCATTTGATTTTTTACATTTTGCTAGATAAACAACAACTTGTGCTAAAATAACATTGCATTCCGGATAACCGATAAAGTGACATGCTTGATATCCTGCTACCGCCTGTTGTAGTGCTTGTGAGTTTGCAAGTCCAACATCTTCGCTAGAGAACCTCACTAATCTTCGTGCTATATATAATGGATCTTCGCCTGACTCTACCATTCGAGCTAGCCAATATAGGGCCGCATTCTCATCAGATCCCCTAAGAGATTTATGTAACGCTGAGATTATATTATGGTGTTCTTCTCCATTTTTATCGTACAGAATATTTATTCGTTGTAATGCCTCTTTGATTAGCTCTTTTGTTATTTTTATTTCTTTTTTAAAATCATCGGAATCAATATTAGGAGTAATTGCATATTCAAGAATATTTAATGCTGTCCTAGCGTCTCCGTTGGCAACGTTTCCGATTAATAACAATAAATCCTTTGTTATTTTTACTTTATATTCTCCATAGCCTTTTTCTTTATTCTTAATTGCCTTTTTAAGTATCTCGCAGATTTCCTCCTTGTTTAATGGGTCAAAGACAAAAACCCTAGAACGAGAAAGAAGGGCACCTCTAACCTCAAAGCTTGGATTTTCTGTTGTAGCTCCTATTAAAATAATTAAACCATTTTCTAAGTGTGGCAATAACGCATCTTGCTGGATTTTATTCCAACGATGAATTTCGTCAATAAATAAAATAGTTTTTTTATTTACTGTTTGATTACTTTTTGCTCTATCTATTATGAGCCTTAAGTCTTTTAGTCCAATCGAAACTGCACTTGTTTTTACAAAATCTGACTTTGTTTGTCTGGCGATTATTCTTGCAAGGGTTGTTTTTCCAGTTCCTGGCGGTCCCCAAAAAATCATTGATGGAAGGTTGTCCGATTCAATGGCTCGACGAAGTAATTTTCCTTCTCCGATTATTGCTGTTTGCCCTAAAAAATCATCAAAAGTTTCTGGTCTTAATCTATCAGATAAAGGCTTATTTTTATTGTTATCAAATAATGTCATACCCTTTACAACATTATTGTTTATTTTTTAATAAAAAGCAAGTTTTTAATGTGAATTAAGCTCGTCTTTAACTGCGGCATAAATTGGACTTTTAGCTTGTTTTTGTATAGTATTTAAGTAATAAATAAAATAATAAATATTGATTGCTTATCCCAATTATGGGCTTGCAGTGTGATTAATAATAAAGATTGCTTCGTTGTCCGCTTTGCGGACGCCTCGCAATGACAGTTGATTTTAAAAAATCAATTGCAGTGACAATAGAAATATGGAAAATCAAGATAAAAATACTCTTTCTGAAGATTTTTTCCCCAAGAGTTACGACTTTAAAATAAATGAAGAAAAGTGGAGATGTGATTGGAGTGAAAAAAAACTTTATGAGTTCAATTATAATGATAAAAAGCCGACTTTTGTCGTTGATACTCCACCTCCTTATGTGTCGGCAGATCATCTTCATGCTGGACATATAATGTCCTACACTCAGGCTGAATTTATTGTGAGATACAAGCGAATGCGAGGATATAATGTGTTTTATCCAATGGGTTTTGATGATAATGGGTTGCCTACTGAAAGATTTGTAGAAAAAAAATACAAAATAGATAAGTCAAAAATCACTAAGTCTGAATTTATTGAGCTTTGCTTAAAGGAAACCGAAAAGGGAATCGAAACTTATCGAAATCTTTGGAATAGTCTTGGTATTTCTGTTGATTGGTCTAAAACTTATAGCACTATTGCCCCGCTTCCTACTAAAATATCTCAATGGTCCATACTGGATCTATATAAAAAAGGGTTGCTCTATAAAAAAGAATTGCCGATTTTATGGTGTCCATTCTGTGGAACCGCCCTATCCCAATCTGATCTTGAAACAAAAGAAAGGGATTCTAAAATGAATTATATAAAATTTAACCTTTCCAATGGCGAAGTTGGAATTATTGCCACGACCAGACCGGAAATGTTGCCTGCCTGCGTTGCTGTATATTTTAATCCTACCGATGAAAGATATCAAAGCTTGATTAATGGTGAAGCGACAGTACCCTTGTTTGATTTTAATGTACCAATTAAAACTAGCGAAGCTGTCGATAAAGAAAAAGGTACAGGACTAATGATGGTTTGTACTTGGGGAGATCAAGAAGACCTTGAAAAATGGAGGCTAGATAATTTGCCAACTAAAAACTTGATTACCGAAGACGGGAAAATTACTGAGCTTGGTGGAAAATATCAAGGAATGAATATTGAAGACGCAAGAAAGGCGATAATAACTGATTTAGCGGATATGGGAATACTTGAAAAGCAAGAAAGTATTATCCAGTCCGTGAATATTCATGAGAGATGCGACACTCCTGTTGAATTTGTTTTGAGTAAGCAATGGTTTATAAAAATTACCGATAATAAAGAAAAATGGCTGGAGATGGGAAAGAAAATAAACTGGTTCCCTGCTCACATGTATAATAATTATGAAATATGGGTTGATTCCCTAAAATGGGATTGGTGTATTTCTAGACAAAGATATTATGGAGTTCCATTTCCTTTTTGGATTTGCCAAGATTGCGGTGAGGTAATATTGCCAGATGAAAAAGATTTGCCAGTTAATCCTTTTGAGCAAGAATCCCCTGTTTCTATTTGCCCTAAGTGTGCGAGCAAAAACATTGAACCCGAAAAAGATGTTATGGATACTTGGGCAACATCTTCTTGTACTCCGTTTTTACTCCGTGAAATTGTTGGTAGACCAGAATTATTTCCTGTTGACGTACGCCCAAATGCTCACGAGATCATCAGGACTTGGGATTTTTATTCGGTAGTTAAAAGCACTTTGCATTTTGATTCTATTCCTTTTAAAAATCTTATGATTTCTGGCCATGGACTGGACGAGCAAGGTAAAAAGATATCGAAGAGGCTGGGCAATTACACTCCATCTGATAAATTAGTTGATGAGTATGGTGCTGATGCAATAAGATATTGGGCAACTGGTGCTGGATTAGGACAAAACTTGAGATTTAATCCTAAAGAAATTAAAAAAGGAAAACAAATTTCAACTAAACTTTGGAATGTGGCTAGATTTATAATGATGTATAGTCAAAACGATTCTGGTATTGCTTCGAAGTATGAAACTGCTGATAAGTGGATAGTCGAGAAATTGAATGAGACTGTTGAGGAAGCAACAAAACATTTTGAAAGTTATGAATACGCAAAAGCAAAAATGGCAATTGAAGAATTTTTTATGTCTAAGTTTGCCGACTATTATGTCGAATTTGTAAAATATAGGTTAAATGGTGAAGACTTAGCTTCTAAATCGGCAAGCCTCGCCGTACTAAAAAAGGTTTTTGTGAATATCTTAAAACTTTATGCTCCGATAGTTCCGTTTATTACCGAAGAATTATATCAATATTTTAAAGAGGATAAAGAGGAGAAAACTATCCATACTTCTAAGTGGCCAGAAAAAATTGCATTTGAAGAAATTGATATTTCTGATTTTAATGACGCAATTAGTGCGATTGATGAAATTAGAAAGTATAAATCTGAAAATCAGATTTCTTTGGGGGCAGAAATTGATGAGTATAAATTAAATACGAAAGTCAATTTAGAAAAATACAAATTATTGATTGGAAAAGTTGGAAAAGTAAATAAATTTATCTAATAAAAAACCACCTTTGGGTGGTTTTTTTGTTAGTAATCAGTTATATTAGAGCATAAAATTAGGAATTGTGCTGAGGTCCGACCTCAGGTCGGACCTCAGGTCGGACCTCGTCGTTTTGCGACATTCCCGACTAGATTTTTCCAGAGAAGGGCGAACGTTGGGACAAATTAAAAACCGCCCTTGGGCGGTTTTTAATTATTGAATTTGAAAATATTTACTTCTTTCAACTGCTAACTTTTCTGTTTCTTTTTCTTTATCCTGTTTATTCTTTTTTAATAAAATAAATATCAGATAAAATAAGGTGATTAATAGAAGCAAGATGAATAATCCAAATCCAATTAACAATAATATTAACCAGCCTCCGTTAAAGAAGTCTAAGCTAGCCATACTAATTGATCCTGCGATTTTTGGATTAGTAACATTAATAGTTAGACTATCTTTTATCGTATCAATATTCCTTCCATTTAATTCCACGCTGTCAGTTAAGGATGTTTCTCTCTCGGTAAATTCTTTTTCGCCAGCAATTTTTATTCTAAAAGATAAAACCTTAACTTCCCGAGCCTTAAAATCTCCTAAAATAACTCCATTAGTCATATCTGCTCCAAATGGCTGTCCTGTAACTGAAACATTTGAAACTTCGGCTATCTTTATTGGAAGAGCATTAGTCAAAATTATATTATTAAGATCTTCATCAAGCTGTGAAGTTACATTTACTTGAATGTCGATTTCATCTCCTGGATTTGCAGTTACGTTTCTTGACCATTCCTTTTTTTGAGTAACGTTTTTGCCTGTTATTTCTAAGGACAAAGCACTGTTTTGAATAATCTCACAAACTGGTTCTTCAATAACTTTAACTGGTTGTTTTACAACAACTGTCTTCACTGTTGTTACGGGTTTTACTATTACTGGAGCTACGCATGAAGAAACACTGACATAATCTCTTGCATAAGAACTATCTGACCAAGAATATAGTCCACCGTCATAACCAACAGACCAAGCACGATAGTAATATGTACCGCCAGAAACCGAATTTGTGTAACTGGTTCCAGTACCATAATAAACTATTGTTCCGTCGGTAACTGATGATGGGTATCCACCAGCTTTCCTGATAACTGTTGTATAGGCAGCACCTTCTCCTTTAGTCCATGTTAAGCTTACTTTCCCACAGCTTGATGCTGTTGCGTTAAAATATGTAGGAGGTTCTGGTTGAGTGATAAATCTTAAAGTACTTCCATAGATATTTCCTGAAGCCTCTGCTCTAAATTGGTATGCCTTTCCTTTTGATAATCCACTAAGATCTTCAGAAAAATAATCTCCCGGATTTTTTGATCTATTGTTTGTGGTATTATTGAAACCAGAATTTACTCTTCCCCAAGAAAATTTTACATTTGCGTTATTACCACTAACAAGATAACCATTAAGCCTAGCTGTTGTTGTCTTAACGTTTGTTGCAGGATTTGTCGTAACTGAGGCATTGGTCGTGACTGTGTTTAAATCTCTAACGAGAATACTAACGTTAGCAGTTGAATACCCTCCTCGATTGTTTGTTACGTTTATAGTACAGTAGTAACTCGTATCATTATTTACCATTGGTGCGTAATAAGTTGGATTTATCGTATTGTAGTTTGATAATGTACCACCAGTACATGTCCAATTATACGTTAATGAATATCCGTTTGGGTCATAGGCGGTAATATTTACTACTATTGAAGCACCTTCATTTACTTCTCTATTTCCACCAGAACTTATAATTGGATTACCAATTACTTGCTGATATGCGTAAGCACTACAACTTGAGTTTGATCCTGAATTTATTCCATAACATGTCCAGTACCAAGGACCTGATCCAGAAACTGAACTAGCAGTTCCAGAATTACATAATCCATAATATGGCATTGAAGAGAGTGTCTGTCCATTTGAGGAACCGCAAGCTCCAGTATTTGATCCAGTGTAAATATAAACCGTGTCGCTAGCAGATCCACTTTTATTATCGTTTACAGTAAGAGTACAGGTATAATTAGTATTATTAGAATTGTAGGTATAGTTACTGGCTGTAAAAGTTGGACTTAGCGTTGTTGAACTAGATAATGTTCCTCCGTTACATGTCCATCTGTAGGTCAAAGGATCTCCATCTGGATCTGACACTGTTGGAGTGAGCTTTACTGACCCTCCTGGTTGAATATTTTTATCAGAACCTGCATCAACTTCTGGATTACTATTTTGCGACGATGAACCAATTGTTATTGATACGTAATCACTCGCATATCCACCGCGTCCATCGCTAACACTAAGAGTACAAGTAGCTACTGTTCCATTTGAACCAGAAGCATAAAAATTTGGACTCATAGTAGTCGAGCTTGAAACACTTCCGCCCGAGCAAGACCAACTATAAGTTAAAGGATCTCCATCTGGGTCTGATACTGTTGGCATCAGTTTTATTGTTGCCCCTGAAGCAACTGTCTTGTCCGATCCAGCATCAACTTCTGGATTATTATTAGTCTGAGTAGACTCTGAGACTGTTATGTAAACTGAATCATTTCCTGAAGCATTTTCATCATCGGTAGCAGTAAGAGTACAAGAAACAGTTGTGGTGCTATTAACAATAGGAGCAGTAAAAGTTGGATTAAGAATAGTGTTACTAGATAGTGATCCTGAGTCACAAGTCCAACTATATGTCATTGGATCTCCATCAGCATCGGTAGCGTCTCCAAGTAATGAAACTGTTTTTCCTGAAAGTGCTGCCTTGTTTTGACCAGCATCAACAACTGGAGCATGATTTGTAGTAGGATTGACACCTCCAACGATTGTTATCTCTGTCGAATCACTTGCTGAACTAGAGCCATTATCAACAACAAGCGTACAAGAAATAATTGTACCCGAACTAACAGTAGGAAGAGTTAGTGTTGGAGATAGGGCTGTTGTACTTGAAAGGCTGCCGCCAGTACAAGTCCATCTATATGTTAATGGATCTCCTTCTGAGTCTGCAACTGTTGGAGTTAAAAGAATCGAAGTTCCTGCCGTGCCATTTCTATTTGCTCCAGCATCCACAGAAATCGTACCTGCAAACAAAAGACTCATCCCAACAACTAAGGAAAGAATAAGTATTCCCTGAAACAAAATCGAAAAAGATAACCATTGACTTTGAGGTTTTTTAATAAAATTTAATATATTTTTAAATGCTTTATTCATAGATTTTATAAAAAATACTGTTTATTTTTTCTATCTTATATATTTATCATTTGCTAATAATATATAACAAAAATGATAATATGTCAATAGCAAACAAAAGACACCCACAGTAGGGTGTCTTTTTTGAATATATCTTAATAAACAATATCTTGTCTTACTGTTACGATTAATGAGTCGCTAGCTGCTACACCCTTACTGTTTCTTGCGGTAAGAGTACAAGTCGAAGATCCGGATGAATATGCTGCCGTATAAGTTGGGTTTAGGATGCTTGAATTAGATAAGGTTCCATTATTACAAGTCCAGTTATATGATAATTCGTCGCCAGCGGAATCGCTTGCAGTTGCATTAAACACTATAGACTGACCTTGATTCAATTCTTTATTTGTTCCAGCATCAACCGTCGGCTTAGAAGTTGGAACAACTCCAGTCCCTCTAACGGTAATCCTAACGTTCTTAGTAGATGAACCTCCTCTTCCGTCACTAACACTAATACTACAATTATATGTAGAATTGCTAGTATTGTAGGCATATGAAGTATATATCGGCATAAGCGATGTGTTGTCTGAAAGACTACCACCACTA
>JALNZJ010000032.1 GCA_023229485.1 bacterium
TACAGGATGAGTGTGTACTTCGCCAACAAGTTCACAATTCTTGTATTCTGGGTAGCCATCCTGAAGGGCTTTTACTACTTTTTGAGCAGTAGTTAAATTTATATCGACATATTCCCTACCTTCTTCGTAGAATTTTATTTCATTGTCTTCGCTTTGCAAAACACATTTAATTTCGACTGACGTGTTTTCATCTTTTTCGTTTGGTTGAGTATTACCCAACAAAAGACAATATTTTTCTTGTCCTGTTTCGATATCTTCTTGCGAAACTTCTGGTAGGGATGCAGCAGCTTCTTCATCAAAATAGAATGAGAGGTTTCTTTTTTTATCAAGAAAATCTATACTTTTTTCTTGCTCGTTTGTTACGTAATTATATGCAGATGGTATTTCCATAGATTTTATTTCTTGTATCGCTAATTATCTTAATGAGTTAATAATATCATATATTTTGACGATAACAAACGACGCTTTTTATTTTTAGTTAATAAAAAACCACCTTTTAAAATTAGGTGGATTCAGGACTATCCTGTAAGCTTTCTTGACGGACTTGTTCGTTTTTAAATATGAAAAAAACTTGCAAGGTCCATTTTTTCACTACTTTTATTCTTGGAAGTGTCTCGCTGGTAGCAATACCGTCAAGATATTTTTTAATAATTTGGGCTTCTTTTTTTCTTAACTCAAAGACTAAATTGTCTCCTGAGTAGTTCAGAAGTGTTATCCTTGAATTTATTACCTTTATATCGCCCGTTCCATCCGCTACTCCGTTGGCAAAATTACGGATGTCGTCATCGATACTTTCATCAGGAAATTTTGCTTGGATTGAAACTCCGATGATTGCATTGTCGGGGTCTTTTAATACTTCAAGTAGTACATCATCTGTCACTTTAGTTACCTCCAAGTAACATCTTGAGAGTATTACAAATGTTTATTTTTGTCAAAAAATTGCAGTTTTTTTAACAAAAAGATTGCAGTGGCAATGCCCCATTGAATTGATTTCGTCCAGATGATATATACAAGGACAAATGATTTTTTTGTCTTCTTCTTTATCGCCTGTTACTTTTCGGCAAGGACAATATTTTTCTCCATACTTATCTTCGTTATTAAGCAACCCTCCGATAATCGCATTGACTATTTTCTCATTTGGATTCAATGAAATGTCTTTTTCTAGTGCGTATTTTTCGTATTCAGTTTTTAGTTCTTCGGGTTTTGCCATATTTATTAGGATAGTAATTAGTAACTTGTAACTAGTAATTAGTGCTTTGTTTGCCTTTCGGCAAAATTAGAGGCATCTTATTAGATTCCCATCTTCTCCACCATAGGCGGACAAGAGGGGAATGACAAAGATAAGTGAAGGATAAATAAATAAATTATTTTAGGTTTTCTTCAAGCCAAGTTTTTATTTCTGCCTCGTCCTTAAAGCCAATAAAAGATGATTTGGGTTGACCATTATTTATAAAAAAAACTGTTGGAATTCGGTCAACTTCGAATTCGTTTCCCGTCTTTGGACATTGATCTAAGTCCATTTTTACAAATTCTATTTTATCTTTGTATTCTTCGGCAAGTTTTTCGATAACGGGGCTTAGCATTTTGCATGGTGGACACCAATTAGTAAAGAAGTCGACTACTACTGGTTTTGTATTTTTTACTACCACTTCTTCAAATTCTTGATCGCTAATGATTTTCATTTTTTTATTTTTTAATATGTAATTTCTTCTGTAATTATAACTTTTTGGAAAAAAAATAGCAACGGTGTTGCATTTTTAGCATGGTGATTTGCTCATCCCTTTGACCATTTGCCGAACAATCTTGTTTCTTCTCTCAATTAATCTGCGATATAAAATCTTTCTGTCTTTTGGATCGATTTCAGAAAAATTAGTCGAAAGAATATCTATTCTCAAAGTGTCACTATTAAGTAATTCAAGAAGTTGCTCAATTCTCATAAAATCACCCAAATAAGCTACGCTTAATATAGATTATCACGAATAAAAAAGCAAGATATATATATGTGTGTTTATAAAAAATAGCAACGGATGTTGCTTTTTATACTGGAACTCTAGCCGTTCTAAGTAATTGAATAGTTTTTGTGTCCTCTATCTTTCCTTGTTTTTTCTGAATAATTCTTTCGAAGTGACGAGTACTTTTGTTTATTTTTAGACGCATAAGATGACTCCTGGCTAAACTCCTAACTTTAGTGTTAGTAATATGGCCATAATTAAGATATGCCTCCCAAATAGTAAAATAATCATCCCTACATGCCTCTAGTAAAATTCGCTCATGCAATCCGATTGATTCTTCAATTAAACTATGGCATTTCCGACAAGGAAACCCTAATTTCTTGTTACTCTTAAACACGATCCATTTTTCGATGTGGTGTACCGTAGACCGTGCCTTTTTTTTACAAATCGGACAGTTAGTTCTATTGTATGCTATTAATTGTTTTTCGGTTAAGAAGCCGTAAGTTGCTTTTTCTTTTTCAATTTTTCCTGGAATTCCTCTTTTGATATAACGAATTTCTCCTACTTTAATCCTCCTTATTCTTTCATTTATGTTTTTTTTGATTTCGTTTTCAGAAATACCTCCGTTATAAAAATAGCTATTCCAAATTTTGATGTTGCAAATACCAAATAAACCAAGCACTACCTCTTCGTATACCTTAATAGACAAGTCGACTCTGTGGTGGCAATCCTTGCAAACAAGTCCAGTTGCTGAGTTTTTTCCAAATACAACCTCTTTGTAAATAGAGTGCTTTGAAACAAGTGTTTGTTCTTTACAAATCAAACAAGTTCCAAAACTTGAATATTTAGGAGCTGTATAGGTAAATTCTTTCTTTTTTCCTGTCACTAAATCACCTGATTTTCAATGAACAAATGAACATTGAACTGTTTCTAATATAGACCAATGAAAATAAAAATACAATAGTAAGTGAGTATTAAAAATTATGAGATCAAACCTCCCTTTGGGAGATTGCGACCTCCTAATTTTTAGTCTTTTTCGAGGGTTTTTTTTATTTCCTCAAATTCGTTTTCAGCTTCCTTGAGCATTTTCTTTGTTTCTTTGATTACCTCAGTTGCTTCTTTTGCTTTTCTCAGCCCTTCTTCGATATCTAACTCTTCTTGAGATTCGAACCATTCAACAATTTTTGAAATTGTTTTCAAATTTTGATTTAGTCCTGTTTTTGGTTTCATATTTTTAAAATTATTATTATTTTGCAAAGAAATAGATTGCTTCGCTACTCTCGCAATGACATTAGATTCCCGACTTCTCGGGAATAACAAGTGAAGACGCGGGAGCAATAGACTTGATTTCGGTTTTGATGTTTCCATCGGTCATTTCCAAGTCTAATTCCTGATTTAGCTTTAAGGCTTTAATGCTTTTGATTATTTTGTTATCGCTCCTGATAATTGAATATCCTAATTTCAAATTCCTCTTCGGATCGTTTTGCGTGATAATCCTATTCGCTATATCTAATTCCTTTTTATAATAGGTAAAGGCATTATCAAAAGAATTATAAATCGAATTTTTTGTTTTTAGTTCTAGCATTTCATAATTATTTATTGCCTCGTTGAAATAATTACTGATTTTTAAAAATGATGAATTTACTTTTGTCTTATTTTCGCTAAGGATGTTTGAAAAATAATTTATCAAAACTGATTGATATTCGGTTAGTCTTGATTCTGCCTTATCCCAATTAAGGTTCAGAAGCATTGCAGCTGCAGTCGGAGTAGATGTCATTTTGTCCGCTGCGAGGGATAATAATGGAACATCTTTGTCGTGTCCTAAGGCGGCAATAACTGGAACTGAAAACTTAACGACTTCTCTAATTAAAACCTCATTATTAAAGGCCATAAAAGACTCCAAAGAGCCTCCTCCTCGCATAATAACCAAAACGTCGATATCTTGGCTAGCCATAGTTTTTATGGCCGACAGAAGGTCTTTTATTGCCTCTTGCCCCTCAACCCTTGCGTCTATTAGTTTAATCTTGAATCCATAGTGTCCGATGTTGCTTAAAAAATCATTAATAACGGCACCATAGCGTGAAGTTATTATCCCTATCTTTTGTGGAAAAAATGGGATATCTCTTTTTCTGCTGTCATCAAAAATTCCTTCGTCCTCTAATTTCTTTTTTAATTTATCATAGGCTTTTTTAAGCTCTCCCTCACCTACCAATTGGATTGTTTTTGCCTTGAAAGATATTCTGCCATTTGGAGCATAAATATCGGGAGAACCAAATGCAATTATCTCTAATCCATCTTCTAATTCAACATTACACATTCGATAATCAAAATTCCAGATAACACAAGACAAGACACTATTGTCTTTTTTGTCTTTGAGTGAAAAATAAACGTGGCCAGCACTACTTTTTTTAACCTCTCCCACTTCCCCCTTTATTTTTACTTCACACAAATTAAGGATTCCATTAAGAATGGTGATATAAGCAGAAACTGTAAAAATATTATTTTTGAGAAATTCTCTACTGAATGATGGTTTTGTTTTTTCTTCCATTGGCGATATTATATCATAAAAAATAAAACAAAAAAATCCGCTGAAAGGGTTTTGCTGGACAAAAAGATTCGTTTGTCGTATGTTTTATTTACTACGATTGCGTAGAGGAAGTTTATTGTGATGTTAAAAATTGAATTGAAAAACTTTACCTTGACAAACGATTTGGTTCCAATCCATTTTCTTCCCGAAAGCTACGGTTTTATTTGTCCCCTTCCAAGAGGATACATAAAAGCTATTGCTAATTCCCCTGATTTATGTCTTGAGATTGAAATAATCAAGGAAAGTATTAATTTAGCTGCAAAAGAAAAGATTAGTCCTTTTGAAAATTTATTGCTTGGCTGCGACAGCAAGACCGAAGCCATAATTGAATGTTTTACTTTCTTTAATAATGAACTTTTTAGTGCATTTGTAGAAGGTAATACCATGGGAGATGTTTATCTGAATACAGATACACATCTTGTCTGCGATCCCGATATTTGTGAAATTGACTATTTGTTTGAAATCGGAAAAGCATTTGAGTGCCATAATGTTGATTACTATTGGCAGGCTCTTCTACTTAGAGAGCTCGTAGTACGATATTTTAACCTATTAAACAGGAGGTTAACAGAAATAAAAAAGGATTAAATAATAATCCTCTTTTTTTATTTTTTTTCGTGCTTTATTTTTGCAATGACTGCGTTTTTACGATAATTACAATAATCACAGTCAGGACTCATTTCTGGAATATCACTATTCATTAAGCATTTTTTTATTTTTGGTAACGTTGCATCAATCCAGCTAGTATCTCCTGTGTATGGAATAACTTTGATGATAAATTCTAGTTTTTTATCAAATGATGGTAATCCAGTATCTCCATTACAATAAACAAAATACCCCGTACTTGAAACTTTAAAGCCATTTTTTTTGAATAGCCATTGATAAACTTCCATTTGCCTTTTGTATCCGATTTGCCAGTCCGCATCTAAAGTAATTTCTGATGTTTTGGAAGTTGCTTTGTAATCTACGATAATCAATTCTTCTTCTGGATTAATCCAAATATCGTCGACTGCTCCAGTAATAAGTAAATTTGTTTCTTCGTGTAAAAATTCTACTCCTTTGAAATTTTCTCTCCAAATATTTAGCTTTGGATGCTCAAATGGAATTGCGTCAATATCAAACTCTTCAATAAATGGATGAGCGGCTTGTTTTTCTCGATAGAGATCAAATTCTTTTTTAAGTAAAGTATCTACTGCACTATTAAGATTAAATGGAAAGCCCGGAGGACGGCCTACTCCTAATCTTCTGTCCAAATAAAAACACTGGGGGCAATCCATAAATAAGTCAATTTTTGATCGACTTAACTTGAATGGATTTTTTGATTCTGGATCAAAAATATTTGATGATTTTTTGTAGTAACCAGACATAAGTAATTGATAAAAAGATTAATAACTTGATTTATTGTACCATAAATGAAAAATAATATCATTAGTATTGTATTGTTTGAGGCTTTGTGATAATTAATAGGTGCTTTCCAATGGAAGTGATTTTGATGAAGCTGGCTATTAAAAAAATTGCAAAAAAAGGTTCTTCAAAAAATACTACTATACTAGTTTTCACCGATGGGAGTTCTTTAAAAATCAAAGATGATTATTTTTTAATAAACCCTATTGAGATGATTACATGGATTTTTAATGTTCACGATAAAAAGAGAGATCCAGTATCTATGGTTTTTTTCGCAAATGAAATTGATGAAGGCTCGTTATCTCCTGTTGGATATTATTATGCGATGAACGTTAGCGGGTATTATGGATTTGAATTCGCAGGATGTAATAGCTTTGATGCTGACGAACATTTTTGGAAGGTTTTTATAGAAGATTACCGAAATGAAATTTCGGCAATAACTGATAACCGAAAACCAAAACCTAAAAGCATAGAACTTGAAATGATTTATAAAATGACAGCAATCAAATAGAAAGCAAAAGCTTTCTTTTTTTTGGTTTGTGTGTTTAGAAGCTACGAGATCAAACCTCCTATTGAATTCTACGACTATTTAAAAAAGACCCTTTCGGGTCTTTTTGAATTCTACGACTATTTAAAAAAGACCCTTTCGGGTCTTTTTGAATTCTGGACTATTTTCTGAAGTCATCCCTATTTGCCATAGGTCTAGCTTCGCTTACGAAAATCTTCCTTCCTTCGAGTTCGCTTTGGTCAAACATATCCTTAGCTTTTGCAGCTTCATCTTCTGTTGACATCTCGACAAATCCGAAGCCTTTTGACCTCTTTGAGAACTTGTCAACGATGACTGCAGCAGAAACTACAGAGCCAGCAGGAGCGAATGTTTCACCAAGCATTTCGCTGGTTACAGAGTAGGGTAAATTTCCTACGAATAATTTCTTCTCCATTTTTTTCTTTTTTAAAATTTTTACCGACCTACTCCCAACCGCCTTATTGTGATCCGATTGAGAAGCACGAATGCATAGAATGCATTTGATATCGAGATTTTCGCATGATTTAATATATTTGTCAAATAATTTATGCAATATATTTTTTGACTGTAAAGGCGTTTTCAAAACCATATTAATAGTATAATATATATGTAAAGAAAATTAATTGATTAAATTATGCATAATATATATAGGAAGTTTACTGGGGCGTTTGTTTTTTTATTAGGCTTGTTATTTACTAGTCCAGCGTACGCCGTCGTATGCCAAGTTTGTACTGTTGCCGTAGTCGCTGGTTCATATTTAGCACGAGAATATGGCATAGATGACGCTATTACTGGATTATGGATTGGTGCGTTAACATTATTAACTTGTCAATGGACAATGCAATGGATTGAATTACTGCTGAAGAAAAAGAACAAAAAGATAAAAAAGGGTGCAAAAATTGTTATTAATACACTTGTTTATATTCTACTTTACGTATTGATAGTATGGCCACTTCATTCTTTGGGAATAATTGGAATTGCAAATAATGAGGTTTTTGGAATAGATAAAATACTTTTTGGCATAATCGCAGGTACTGTAGTATTCTTTAGTGCACAGTTGTGGTACGAAGAAATGAAGACTAATAATAACGGCAAAGCATTTTTCCCTTTCCAAAAGGTTGTTATGCCAGTCGGCTCATTAATTTTACTTTCGATAATCTTTTATTTTTTTACTAAGTCTTAATATAAAAAATTAATTTAGGAATACTATGGAGAACGAAAATTTAAGCAAAAAGATAAGTGAGTTTGTAGAGAAAGTTGATAATATGAAAAAGCAAGACAAAATGGATTTGTCTTCTGATCAAGATCTTAGTATCGCAATAATGAATTTAGTAAGTATTGAAGAGCATTTCTTTTTTACTGGAGCTAAGACTGAAAAAAATGAAAACTACGATTTAATAAAAGAAGTAAGAGAAATTAGAAAACAATTACTTCAAAAAAATATTGTT
>JALNZJ010000033.1 GCA_023229485.1 bacterium
CACATAATGCAACTGTAGCACTACATTCAACAGTAGTCTTTCCTGAATATCCAGTTGAGTCTACACACCAGCTACCTGTAGTTTGAAGTGGCGTCTGAGCACACCAACTAGCTCCATTTATAGCGACTGTAACTACTGGAACCGTTGTTCCACCCATAGCAAGGACAGCACCACATAATGTATCAAAGTTTGCATCCGATCCTACCGTATTTACAAGGTCAGTCACGGCATCGCAGTCATTTGAAGTTGCAATTGCCGCATTGGTACCATAAGCATTTCCATGAGACATTGAATACATTTGAGCGGCTGTTCTCATTTGCGATAATGTTGATTGGACCTTTGCATCCTTAGCAGCATTTTGGGCACCACCCATCGAGACCACGATGATTCCAGCCAATATACCAATGATGGCAATAACTACTAGAAGCTCAATTAAAGTAAAACCTTTATTTTGCATATTTATTTTTTATTTTATTATTAATTATTTTCAGAATTAAATAGTCGCTCCTAATTCTGTGTTAATTTATTTTATCAAATAAATATATTTTTAGCAAATCATTTTAAAATTAAATCAAATAAATTTTTTAAAAATATAATTCTAATTTTCTTATTCTATTTATTGGATACTTGTACTAATTTGATATATTGGCAATAAGACTGCAGCAACAAGGAACCCGACCATCAATGCTAGTCCAACAATCATAATTGGTTCAATCATACTTGAAATTGAATTAACAAAATTTTCTGTTTCTCGACTGTAAAATCTAACAACATTAACCAGAGAAGAGTCTAATTTTCCCGTCCTTTCTCCTACCGCAGCCATTTGGGTAAATAATGGAGAAATTTCTTCTGGATATTGAGACAAAACGAAGCTAAAACTTTCCCCTTTCATTACCCTATCTTTTGTTTTCAAAATAATATCTCTATACACATTATTGCCTACTATATTAGCTACAATATCCAATGCTTCATTTATTTGGATTCCAGCTGAAATTAATGTTGAAAGATTTTCTGCAAAACGAGAAATATAAATATCGCGTAGAAAATGTCCAAAAATTGGTACCTTTAAAATCATTTTATCTGTAAAGTCCTTACCCTCTTTAGTTTTTGGATAATAATAAACAAATGCGGCTAATGAAGCAGCGGCCGTTATGGCAAGATACCAAAATTGTGTAAAAAATTGAGAAATACTAATAATAATTTTTGTTGCAAATGGCAACTCCTTTCCGGTTGACTCAAGAATTGTGATTAAGTTAGGGATAACAAAAATCATAATAATAATAAATATCAAAATGAATATCGTCATAATCATGGCCGGATAGATCATTGCCGTTATAGTCTTTTGCCTAATTGCATATTCACTCTCAAGATGGTCAGCTATTCTGTCTAAAATCTTTGGCAGTCCTCCAGAAGCTTCACCCGAACGAAGCATATTTATGTAAAAAACTGAAAACAATTCTGGATGCTTACTAAAGGATTTTGACATTAAAAGCCCGCCCCTAATATCGGTAGAAATTTTTAAAATCTTGCTGCGGAAAACTTTATTTCTAGTCTGTGCGGCTAGTGCATCTAATGCATCTGAAGGAGAAACGTTTGATTCTATCATAATCGCTAATTCCCGCGAAAAAATTACGATTTCTTTAACTGAAACGTTTTTAAATAAACTAAACGAAATATTTGTTTTGAATATATTTCCCTTATCTTTCTCTTCAAGTGCAAGCAAAAAAATATCTTTCTTACTAAGAGCTGCTATTGCTTCTTCTTTTGAATTAGCTTCAATTGTTCCAATCTCTATTTTTCCTGATTGATCTTTTGCCTTGAAATTAAATTTCATATTTTTACTGATCCATAATTAATTTTTTTAGCTCTCGTACATTGGTAGAAAAATTAATAGCATCTTCCATTTTTACTTTTCCATCCTTAACTAAGGTTGAAAGTGCTCGATTAAAAGATATCATCCCTTGATTTAAAGAAGTATCAATGACCATTGGTATTTCATAAATCTTATTTTCCCTAATTAAATTTGATATCGCTTGGTTATTAAACATAACTTCACAGGCAGGAATTACTTGATCGTCATTTGTGGGAATTAAACGCTGTGAAATAATTGCCAATAATGATCCAGCAAGCTGACTCCTTACTTGATTTTGTTGTTCTCCTGTAAAAGCGTCGACAATTCGATTTATGGTTTGTCCAGCTGAATTGGTATGCAAGGTCGCAAAAACTAAATGCCCCGTTTCTGCCGCAGTAATTGCCGTAGCAATAGTTTCTTGATCTCTCATTTCTCCTACCATTACCACATCTGGATCTTCACGAAA
This sequence comes from bacterium, assembly GCA_023229485.1. Lineage (GTDB taxonomy): Bacteria > Patescibacteriota > Minisyncoccia > Minisyncoccales > Minisyncoccaceae > Minisyncoccus. Next base: position 2,319 of record JALNZJ010000033.1, read on the forward strand.
GGTAGCTTTTAATGCTTTGGAGAAAGAAAAAGTATCACTATTTAATTCTCTCTGACTAATTATTGATTTATCGTCTTCAAAAATATATTCTATCGGATCTTCTATTGTAATAATATTACAATAGCGAGTTTTATTTATCTCATTTATGATTGCTGCCAATGTTGTACTTTTTCCATGACTAGATGGTCCTACTATTAATACAAACCCTTGCAAGGCAGCAGCAATTGAGTGCAAGACTTCGGGTAAATTTAATTCTTCAATTGATCTTATTTTACTTGGAACAACTCGAAGTGCACCCGCGACTGAACCTAATTCATAGTATATATTTATCCTAAATCGTGATATTCCTTGAAAATCAAAAGAAAAGTCTATTTCTTTATTTTTTTCAAATTCTTTTTGCTGGTCTTCTGTCATTAGAGAATAACAAAGAGCCCTAACGTCTTCACTATTTAGGGTTTTTTCTTTTTCTAGTGGAGTTAATTTTCTACTAATCCTTAAAACAGGGGGATGTCCATTTAGTAGATGTAAATCAGAGGCTCCTAATTTTATTGTAAACAGCAAAAGCTGTTTTAAGTATTGAAAATAATTCATTTTTTAAAATTACACGTCTTCTGATATTCTAAAAACTTCTTCAATTGAAATTTCTCCTATTAGTGCTTTTAAAATTCCATCTTGCCTCATACTCACCATTCCTTGCCTTTTCGCTTCGGCTCCTACAAGCTGCTCATTTGGATTTTCAAGAATTATATTTTCAAGTTCGGGTGTCATTTTTAAAATTTCAAAAATTCCAACTCTACCCTTTTCGCCTTTCATATTACATTTTGGACAACCTTTTGGTTTATAAACATACACTTCATCTGGTGTCTTTGGTACGTTAAAATATTCTTTCACTTCGCTTGGAACATCAGTGATGCTTTTCCAAATTTCTTTCAATATCTGCTTGTTTGGTTTAATTTTTTCCTTGCAAAACGGGCATAATCTATGAGCTAAACGCTGACCAATAGAAATATTTAGGGTTGACGGCAAGAGAAATGGTTTAATCTTCATATCAATCAAACGAGGCACAGCACCAATAGCATTATTAGTGTGCAGTGTTGATAAGACAATATGTCCAGTCAGTGCAGCCTGAGTAACTAAAGAAGCTGATTCTTCGTCTCGGATTTCACCAACCATAATAATATCTGGATCTTGCCTCACTACGTGCCTTAATCCTTGACTAAAGTCATAGCCAATATCTGGTCTTACCTGAGACTGATTAATACCTTCAATAAAATACTCTATTGGATCTTCAAGCGTAATAATATTTACTTCAGGTTGATTAAGCTCACGAAGAATTGAATAAAGAGTAGTTGTTTTACCAGATCCAGTAGGTCCAGTAACAAGAATTAGTCCGTATGGTTTTAACGAAGCCTCTCTAATTAATCTTAAATTTCTACTCATAAGACCAATTTCTTCATAATTACGTAGCCCTTCTGTAGAATCAAGAACCCTGATTACAACTTTTTCTCCTAATTTTGTTGGTAGTGTTGAAACCCTGAAATCAACATTCTTAGAATCAATTTTAGCTGAGAACCTTCCATCTTGAGGAATTCTAGTCTCGTCTAATCTTAAATTAGATAATATTTTTATTCTAGCTACGATAGATGCGTGAGCCTGAAATGGTAAGAATAATGAAGCATAAAGCGAACCATCCATTCTAAAACGAACTCTTGTTTGTTTTTCTTCTGGTTCAATATGAATATCAGAAGCAGATCCCTCGACGGCATGTCTTAAAATAACGGCCACCATTTTAATAATTGGGGCGTCTTCCGCATATCGCTCATTTCCAACAGTTGGAGTTAAAAGCTCTACGCCATCTTCTTCTTTTGTTTCTGATTCCCATGCAGATAAAGCCTTTCCCACCTCTTCGTTAAGATTCCTATATTGTTTAATTAGATCCTCAAAGTAGGTCTTTCCAATAAGATACAACTTGCATTCTATTTTATGTTGTCGTGTTAAAAAATTAAGAGCCTCTTTGGCTTTAATATTGTCTGGCTCTACTATTCCAACTTTTAGAACTTTGTCTTCTAAAATTAGCGGCATTACCTTATAGTAACGAGCCGACTCCTCTGGAATTAAACCTAACACATCTACTGATACTTGGAGAGATGAATCTTCTTCAAAAACCTCAATATTGTAGATTTCACCCTTTATTTCATTTATGACCTTGCTTTCAACAATTTTTTCTATAAATAAAAAATCCTCTTCAGTCTTATCAGCTCCTTCTTTTTCATATTTTGCAATAATATCTTCGGCTTGAGCAGGACTAATTATTTTTTTTTCTACCAACTTTGGTATTATTAATAACATTTAGTTTTAAAAACTTATTTATATTTCAGAATTATTTTTCAGTTTGCGTTTTGGGAGACGAGCTAGGCGGTGCTGTTTGAGTTGTTGGAATGATTGATTGAGTTGGAGTGTCTTGCGTTTCGATAGGATTGACAACCGTTGTTTGATTCATATCATTAACAGGAATAAATGGGTTTGGTCTCGCAGGACCAACGTTCAACTCGTCATCCTCTTTAAAAGAAGCATAGTCTGGAAATTGTTCTAAATTTTTAAATTCTTCTGAATTTAAAAAACTGAATTTGATATCTGGATCCCGAGGAATAATATATGGCTCATTATTAATAGCTAAAAGCGACTTCATCGATTCCATAATTTGCTGATTGAAATAATAAAAACCTATTCCCGATAAAGCAATTAAAATAATTGCTACAAAAATTGGTTGCTTTGAATTTAAACTATTTTCTGTTTTTTCCTGTTCAAAATTCATAATTTTAATAAGAATAAATTTCCCCTGTTATATTAAAAGTAAATTGATTACCAACACCCTCACCAAAACCAATTGTCTTTACGGAAATAAGATAAGCTTGTTTTTCAAAAATACTTAGAAGAGATTTCAATTGATCGTATGAACCTGTGGCGGTAATATCAAAAGTATTTTTTCTTACTGGACCATTAACTTTTACAGTAACTGGCTGACTCTTGGTGCTCGCAGTTACAGAAGATGGTTGTTCGGTTGGTTTAATATTTGTATTAGCAACAGGTTTTACCTGTTCTGCTTGTCCAATCAATGCCCCTAATGTAATTTTTAAAGTCCCAAAAGTCATTCCACTTCTTTTAATTAATTCTTCAAAAAATTTTTCTGTTTTAGGAATATAAAATTCACTTGTGGAAAAGTTCGGTTCTATTTTTTTCTTTTTTTCCACCCAATTATTTCTTCCGATAGCTAGTCCCATTTCTGCGATAACTTTCGTATGGTCTTCTTCCTTTTTCTTTCTTTCGGTCAATTCATCAATTTTTTTTAATTGAGTATTATTATTTTCGTATAAAGGAATGTCTATGAAATATAAAATACCTGCCCCTAAGATAAGAAAACATACAGACACTAATAAATTTGGTTGTTTGTAGTCCATATTATTTTATTGCCTCTGGTTTAACTGTTATAACGAGGGAGAAGCTTACACTTTTTTGTTCTGTTAATTTGATATCAGAAATTTCGTATTGTTCAATATTTTTTCCGCTATCCCTCATTTTTTTAATAATCCTAAGCTGTTCAATTATTGGTTTAAAGTCATTAGAAAAACCTTTTAAATTTACAGTTCTGCTATCTGCATTAATTAAAAGGCTTGAAAAATAGACATTTGGATGTATCCAACTTTCAAATCCGGTATTACTAAAAAAACTTGACATCTTTGATCGTTGATCATAAAGAGTTTTGTAATCATCAACATAATTTTGAATAGCCGCAGCTTCATTTTCTATCATTGTTTCTTTTTCGGGCTTACTATATTGCAAACTTAGTTTTAAATCTGAAAGTTTAACGACATTTGGTTGAATGCAAAGAAACTGATAATAAATAAATGCTCCCGCAGCAACAAGAAAAACAAGGACAGATACAACAGACAAGAGCTGAAATATCCAACCGAAAGAAAGGCTTTTTTTCTCTTTGCTTATTTCAATTGACATAAAAAATCACTAAATTGTTTATTAATTTCAATTATAATTTATTAACGATTATTTTTCAAATCTTTTTAATCCTTCGCCGATAGCGATTGAAAAATTAGAATTAAGGTCTCTTAAGCTTCCTTCCAGGGCAGGGTAATAATTAATTTTATAAAAAGCATCTCCGATTAAAACTTGAGTATTTCGAAAGTATTCTTCTTCGCTGAAAATAATACGGAAAAAATTGAGTAAGCCGTTCATTCTGGTTGTTCCTCCGCTTAAAAGCACTCTTGTAACTTTCTTTCCTTCCTTTGCTTCAAATTCCTTAATTATTTTTTTTACTTTATCACAGATAAGTGCAAGAACTTCAACAAGAACGTCAGATACTTCTGGTTTGGTATCACCTAATCCGTGTTTTTTCTTAAGGTCTTCGGCTTCGGCAATTTCAACTCCTAAGGTTTCGGCTAAACTAAAAGTAAGATCCTTTCCGGCGATATCATAACTAACGCTTGTAATCACGCATCCATTATCAACTATACTAATATTAGTGCTTTGATATCCAATTTCTACAAGACATGTGGCTAAGTCTCCTTCTTTAATAAGAGCTCTTTTTAATCCTAAAACCTCGGCCTCAAGAGCTACAAGTTCCAATCCACATGAATCCGCAATAGTTTTATATTGATTAATAACTATTTTTGGAATTGCCATTACTAAAATTTTATTTTCTTCTTTTGTCGTATCGTTATCCCCTATTAACTGCCAATCGATTACAATTTCTGCCATTGGCATAGGAATGTATTTTCTGGCTTCAAAAGCAACCGCAGAATCAAGTTCCTTTTTGCTCATAGGGGGCATATTGAATGTTATAAAAAAAGTAGAAAAATCTGGCAAAGAAAACACGGCTTTTTCTGATTTTATTTCCGACTCTTCTAAGATGGCTAAAACTGCACCTGAAATATTCTTGATGTCTGGATTGAGGGTGTTTTGATCAAACCAACGAAATGATTTTGCACCAGCAATATCAAGATTCATTTCGCCATAATTTTCAAGAAAAGTTTTATCACCTTTCTTAATTGATTCGATAATTCTAATAGATTTTGTTCCAATATCTACCCCTATACTTCCCGTACTTTTTTTATTATTATTTATAAAAGAAAACATAATTTGAAGTTAATATTTTTTGAAATAGCAAAAATCTTTTGCTGAATATAAATATTTTTTTATTAACTCTATCTTAACATTTTTTTATATAAAATGAAAAGGGGTAAAACTATTTTTAAAAATATCTTAGACATAATTCTTCCAAAGACTTGTATTAATTGCGGAAAAGAAAATACGTTTCTTTGCGAGGACTGTTTTTCGCTTATAGAAATAAACCCTTATCGATATTGTTTTTGTAGATTACCCAAAAGATTAGTCGGTAAAATTGAGTTTTGTTCGTCGTGTCCTCGTGGAAATTTAAATAGAATATACTCTGCCTGCTACTATAATGGCGAAGTAATTAAAAGAGT
>JALNZJ010000034.1 GCA_023229485.1 bacterium
CAGACGTGTGCTCTTCCGATCTTGTCTCAAATTCTAGCCAAGAACCTCTATTAGGAATTAATTTTGCAGCAAAACATCTTCTTCCTTTATTGATATTTAGAGGAAAAAATACTCCTGGAGACCTGATTAATTGAGAAATTACAACCCTCTCAACTCCGTTCAAAACAAAAGTTCCTCTTTCGGTTAAAAGGGGAAAATTGCCGAAGAAAATTTCTTGTTCTTGGCTTTTTTTTGTTTTTAGGTTTACTAATTTTACCTTAACTCTTAGCGGGGCCACAAACGAATCGTTGTTTTCTTTTGCATCATATCCACAAACATAGTTTGGTTTCCCTAGCTTGTAATCAGTAAGATACAACTCAAATTCTTTTCCGGCATAGTCTTTAATGGGAGATATTTCAGCAAAAAGATCTCTTAACTCTTCCTCCCATAACTGTCTTCCACTTTCCTTCTGCAAAAAAATAAGACTTGGCAATGGATAAGAAATCTTATTTTTTGAGAAATCTTTTAATTTATTTTTCATAATTTTTCTTAGTTAAGAGTTAAAATAAGGCATTCTTACAACAAAAAATACCTCAATTAGTTATTGGGGTTTAATATAAGATTAGAAACGACAAAAAGTTATCTTAGTCAAGATAATGTTAATAAATTATTTCACTTACTAATCCTAAACATGCTTACAAATTAAAGCAATAGTATCAAAAATGTCGATATGTGTCAAGGTATGCAAATCTTTAAATAAATTGCAAGTGTCTAGTCCACATTAACCTTGAGGTGTTTATGGTAGCATCAATTTAGATTAGGCTTTGATTATTTTCATATTCTGTAAAATTCCAATTGCAATAAAGCTAAATAAAAGGTTACTTCCCCCATAGCTGACCATTGGTAGTGGAACACCTATAACTGGCAAAAGGCCTAAGTTCATTGCTATGTTTATGAACATTTGAACAAAAATCGAAATTGCGATACCCGAGGCAAATAAACGACAAAAATTAGATTGTGCCCTTAGTGCAATACGAAGTATTCTTGAAAAAAATAACATGAAGGTGCCTAAAAGAATACAAACTCCAACAAATCCCATCTCTTCCGCAATAGCAGAGAATATAAAATCTGTATGTGGTTCAGGCAAAAATCCATTTTGAGTTTGCGAGCCATTACCTATTCCCTCTCCCAGTATTCCTCCTGCCCCGATACTTGTTTTTGATTGATTCTGATTCCAATTACGTCCAAGTGGATCTGCTTGTGGTGTTATAAAGCCAAGGAGTCTCTCTTTTTGATAATCTTTTAAGATGATATTAAAACCTAATATTATAGTTAAAGAAAAAACTATTAGAATCATAATAAAGTGACGAACACGAATTCCAGAAATGAGCAAGATGGACAGCCAAATTGAAAGAATGATTGCTACTGAGCCAAATTCTGGGTGAAGAAATATCAGTATTGCTGGTATTCCAACGTAAATTCCAGAATAAAATATATGTTTTAATTTATAAAGCTCAATATGTCTACTAGAAAAGTATTTTGCTAAAATTAGTATTAATATTAACTTTGTTGGTTCTATTGGATCAAAAGAAGCAAATCCAATTTTATACCATGATTTAATGCCTCTTATCTCAGGTAAAAAGAAAACTCCAAATAACAATACAATACAAAAACAATAAAAAATAAACATTGCAATGGGATTTTCCCTTATTGTCCTATTATCTATAAAGCTTATCCCAATCATTGCAGAAATACTCATGCCTAAAAAAAATAATTGTTTGTAAAAATTATTATAATCACTACTAGTCGAGACACTACTGCTTGAACTCCAAATCGAAATTAGCCCAATAATTGAAAGTAAAATTGCAGAACCAACAAGTAGCCAGTCAAATTTTTTGATATGATTCCAAAATGACACGTTTTTATAAATAATTAATAATTATTTTTCTAATAATTTTAAAAAATCTTTTTCTTCTAATATTTTTACTCCTAAATTTTTTGCTTTATCATATTTTGATCCTGGATTTTCACCAATAATCACATAGTCTGTTTTACTTGAAACGCTGGTCGAAAACTCTCCTCCTTCTTCAATTATTCTACTCTCGGCTTCTTCTCTTTTAAGCGAAGACAAGGTTCCCGTCAAGACAAATTTTAAGCCTAATAATTTATTGCTCTTTTTTTCTTCTATTTCAAACCAAACACCTCTTTCTTTCATTTTATTCAAAAAATCCAAATTATTCTTATTTTTAAACCATTCAATAATTGAACTTCCGACAATGGGACCAATATCTTTAATATTTTCCATATCTTCGTAGGTAGAATTTTTAATTTTTTCGATACTTCCAAATTTAAAAGCTAAATCAGTGGCAGTTTTTTGACCAACATTCCTTATTCCTAAAGAATAAATAAATTTTGCTAAGGGAGCTTTCTTTTTTGCTTGTATTGCGGAAACAAGTTTACGAGCTGACTTTTCTCCAAATCTATCTAGTGCTAACAAGTCACCCTCTTTTAAGTCAAACAAGTCTGACGGATCCTTTACTAATCCTTCTTCAATTAATCTTTCTATTACTCGCCCGCCCAACCCTTCAATATTAAAAGCACCTCGTGAAATAAAATGATTAAAATATTTTATTTTTCTACCAAAACAGTTTTCATTGGGACACCTCCAAATAACTTCGACGTCTGGCTTTATTAAATCAGTGTTACACGATGGACATTTGCTTGGCATTTTAAAGTTTTTTTCTTTTCCTGTTCGAAGTCCTTCAAAAATTCGCAGTATTTCTGGAATAACATCTCCTGCTCGTCCAATGACTACCGTGTCGCCAATTTTTAAACCTAATCTTTCGATCTCTTTTTCATTATGGAGTGTGGCCCTACTAACAACAACTCCGCCGACATTTACCGGTTCCAATAATGCGACAGGAGTCATGGCACCAGTACGCCCAATTTGAACCATAATATCCCGTACCTTTGTCGTAACTTCTACTAAAGGGAACTTTAGGGCAATTCCTGCTCGAGGGGCTTTTCCAATAATTCCTAATTTTTCGAATATTAAATTATTATTTATTGAAACAACAACGCCATCTACTTCATAAGGTAATTTTTCTCTTTTGCCTTGCCAGTGAGAGTAGTATTCAAAAACTTCATCCATATTACGACAAAGGCGATTGAACTTATTGTTTGTCTTAAAGCCCATTGCTTCCAAAATTAAATGTTCTTCTTCGTGAGTTTTTTGTCCTAAATCGGTTACTATACTATAAACATCTGCATCTAAGTGACGAGAAGATGTAATCTTAGAATCTAATTGTCGAATAGATCCTGCAGCAAGATTTCTTGGATTAGCAAAAAGCGGCAGCCCTTGTTTTTCTCGTTTTTGATTTATTTTTTCAAAGTCTTGTTTTGTTAAAACAGCCTCTCCTCTTACAACAACTTCTTTTAAGTTACTACTATTTATTGCTTCTGCGATACTATAAAGTTTTTTCTTTCTTAGTTCCTTAATTATCTCCTCTTTATCTTTTATTTTTAAAGGAATCGCCTCTATTGTTTTTATATTTTTAGTTACATTTTCTCCAATTTTTCCATCCCCTCTCGTTGAACCAATCTCAAGTACGCCTTCTTTATAAATTAATTCTATGGCAAGTCCATCCAATTTTGGCTCGCAATAATAATTAATATTTTTTAAATCATTATTATTTAAAAGTTTTTTATTCCTTTCTTCCCAGTCATCCATATCCTGCCTATTAAAAGCATCGTAAAATGATGTCATTAATTTTTGGTGTGCTATTTTTTCAAATACCTCTAATGCCTCTCCACCTATTCTTTGAGTAGGAGAATCGGTGGTTATGAGATTGGGAAATAATTGTTCTAAATCAAAAAGCTCCTTCTTTAAGGAGTCGAGAGCTGCGTCCGAAATTTCTTGTTTATCATAAATATGATAAAGGTGCCTATGATAATTAATAGTTTTTTTAAGATTTTCTATTCTTTTTTTTGCCTCATTTTTTTCCATGTTCCAAAAAATAATAAAATAATTTTACCACGATACCTCTAAAATTCTTCTAGCATTTGTTTTATATCTTCCTTCGGAAGTAATTTTTGTTCCAGTCCCTGGACACTCGACGGGAATTGTTAAATCGTATGTAAAATTAGCATCGCCAACGTTTCCGTCCACTGCGTCACAAGTACCTCCAACAGTTGAGAATAGTGCAGCCTCTATTCCTGAGTCAGCAGCATGAAAGGCTCTTACTCCATCAGCTAAGTTTCCAGTCATTTTTGAAGCAGTAATAATAACACTAGAAATATTTAAAGAAATTGAAAGCAAGATAGAAAGAATGACAAGAACTAAATATATGGCAAATCCTTTTTGATTAGTTTTATTTTTCATGTTTAATCACTACTTATGTTTAAATTTCTTTGCGAAAGACTTGTTTGGACCCTTATTTCCGGAATAGGAACAATTCTCCTGCCATTCGGCACCATATCTAAACTTATAGTAACCATTGGTTGCTTATAATCGGATAAAGCTCTATTTTGTGCCACAAAGGTCAAATTATTAACTATTACTTGCGAAGAAGTAATTGCAGTACCAGTCGCAGGAAAATCCGAGGCAAGCATTGTACTAGATTTATATTCATAAATCGTATGATTGGTTGTATTAAGAGCAAATTTCCGACAACAATATGCACCTACTCCGCCATTAGCCATTGGGTCATAACTTAAAAACTTAATCTCGGTAAAGCTTGACGTTGTATCACTATAATTTGTGTCTATTGTTCCCGTACAAGCACCCGATCCACTAGTTGAATTATCGGCTCGGGCTAATCTAATTGCTCTACCCATATAGTCAATAGCAAAATTTGCTTCATTCATAATTGCTTGGTGCTGAAGAACAACAGTTTGAGTATTTACTGTTGCTGTAAAGATTGACATAAGGGATACGGATAAAAGGCCAAAAATGGCAAAGGAAACTAATACCTCTACTAAAGACAAGCCTTTTTGTTTTTGGAAATGCTTATTGTTCATATTTATTGTCTCCAATTATAAATATCCTGTTTTACTTCGGTGGTATAATTATACCACGAAACGGTTACTATTATCCTCAATCTGTCGGCGGTAGTGCTATCAATCGTTATCTTTCTTCTGTATGGAGTTAATTGTAATGTTGATACCTCGCCACTGCTTGGATAACGATAAAGTTTAGTAGTCGGGTCTATATATAAAAAATTACCTGGATTAGTCCATGAGGTTAATCCTGTTGTTGTTCCATCTCCACCTTTTTTTAAATAATCTATCTCGCAGCCAGAACCACAGGTAGTAAGTCCATTATCCCAAGAAGTCCCACAAGGAAGAGTTGCACAAATCCAATTACTATCTCTCATATTTTTGACTATCTCTACCCCCTCTTCAGCTAAGAGAGATGCTTCATAAGCCTCTTTCTCTTGTTTTGTTTGTTGATTATATTTACTATTCAATCCAAACATACTAATTAGTGCAAAAGAAATGATAAAAACCGAAACTAGCATCTCGATTAATGAAAAACCTTTTCGATTTTTATTTTTTCTTTTGTTCATTTTTTTAATGTAAGTTTAATTTAAATTTATCATCCCAGCATTATTTATAGTGATTGTTTTCGTTCTTGTCTCATCATTAGTGCTTAGCATAATCACAACAGTGCATTCTGCTCGTGGAGCACAATCTGTTGAATTTTGATAATAATTATTATTGCCGTTTAAAAAAACTGTTGGATAAGGAGACCTAAAAAAAATGTCTAATGTAGTTTGACTTGTGCCTACGGCATCTCTTAAGTAAAGTATTTTTACTCCATCTTCTAATTTTACCCAATCAGCAATGTCGTTAGTTTTTGAAGGAAAAATATTTGTAGATCCGCTGCTAGAAGCATTGAAAACATGAGCATTATTTACTGAATTTTTAAAAATATGATACTTTTTTTTTGATTCATCGGTAGTAATATCGAAATGGATACCATTGCCATAATTTCCTTCAATGCCCGACATTGCATTACTGACTGCAAATCGCAAATCCTGGTATAGTTTTTGACTACTCCTTTCGAGGGCCATACTTTCTTGGCCAGTACCATAATTAGCAAATACGACTCCAGTAACAATAATAATCATTGTCACTACGGCCATTAATTCTATCATGGTTAATCCTTTTTTAAAAAATTTGTTCATAAATTTATTTTAAACTAAAAGACCAATACCAATTAACTATATCTGATCCGTAGATCAAAGCGAACAATGTACCTGCGATTAAATATGGACCAAATGGGACCTGTGATTTCATTTTTTTTTCGCCCTTGGCAATCAGCAATATTCCGATGAATGCTCCCAAGGTAAAAGCAAAAAATAGTGCTACGATAATATTTGGAAATCCTAGAATAAGGCCTAATAAAAAAACTAATTTTACGTCTCCAAACCCCATTGCCTTCCCTCGTGAAAAAAACCAAAGACAAAAAAAGAATAAGGAAGCAAATACTCCGGAGTAAATAATTGGTAAAATATTTTCCATTGAAAGGATATTTGAATAAAAAGAAAAAGCTATCCAACCCAATGAAATAATTGTACCAAAAAAAGTAATCCTATCTGGTATTATATAATGCCTTGCGTCATAAATAAAGGCTATTATTAAAAATGAAAAAATTGTCCAATAATAAATGAGGCTCCAAACTTGATAACTAGTAAAAGTTCCGAGTAAATTGAATCCTAAAGACCAATAAATGGCCACAAAAACAAGACCTGTTGCAATTTCTACTAATGGATATTGCCATGAAATCTTATTTTTGCAATGACTACATCTACCCCCCAATAATAAAAAACTAAAAACTGGAATTAACTCTAGTGCAGATAATCTATGTTTACAGTTAGGACAATAAGAATTCTTAATAACAAAATCTTCTTCTAAAAAAACTCGGCAAGAAACACAATTTAAAAAACTACCAATAAATAAACCTAAGACGAAAACAAAAATAAAATCAATCATTGCCTAAAATTTAATTTATAAAAAAATGAAAGATTACTTTTACTTTATATAACTTTGTTATAAAAGAATAATGGAAAGTTTTCTTTGTGTTATTTTACCATAAAAATTATAAAAATCAAAAATTTATATAGTTTAAAAAATAAAAAAGCACGATAACAAATCGTGCCCTTTAATATAAATTTAGATTATACAGAAGTTGAAAATTTTCGATACTTACCCACTTATCGCTAGCTAATTACAAACAGCTGTAGCTGCTACACAACTAGTCACAGTTGAAACTTTAGAATTTCCAGCTGAATCAACGCACCAATAAGTCGTAGGGGCACTAGGAATTGTCGCATATGCACAATAATCTGCATTGCCTGTCTTGATTACAGTTGTGACGGTTGATATTGACGATAAAGATGACGCTAAGGCAGCATAATTAGTATCTGCAGCTAAACTAGTATAATTATTATTATTCATATAGTACATCTGAGCGGCTGTTCTCATTTGCGATAATGTTGATTGGACCTTTGCATCCTTAGCAGCATTTTGGGCACCACCCATCGAGACCACGATGATTCCAGCCAATATACCAATGATGGCAATAACTACTAGAAGCTCGATTAAAGTAAAACCTTTATTTTGCATA
>JALNZJ010000035.1:0-900 GCA_023229485.1 bacterium
GAAAGTTGGGAGTAAGAGTTAATGCTATCGCTCCTGGATTTATCGAAACAAAAATGGCCGAAAGTATTCCGGACGAAATGAAAATTATGGTTAAAAAATTAACTTCACTTGGAAGGTTTGGCAAGCCAGAAGAAGTGGCTAGTGTTGTTGCGTTTCTTGTTTCTAGCGAGGCAAGTTTTGTGACTGGGGCGGTTATAAATATTGATGGCGGCTTGGCAATATAAAATTATGCTTTATTCAAAAAGTCAAATAAAGAAATTGATTCCTTACGATGATCCATTTCTTTGGGTAGATGAAATAGAAAAAATTGAAGATAACTATATCGTTGGATATAAGCAAACTTCAATAGATGATGAATATTTTAAAGGGCATTTTGTTGATTTTTCTTTAATGCCGGGGGTTTTGGTCGTTGAGGGAATAGCACAAACTGGAACTATTTTGCTTCGAGAAAAGCTTGGGAAAAAGAATGAGGAAAAACATTTATTGGCTTATCAGGTTAGGAGTGCTCTTTTTTATGAAATTATTTTACCGGGAAGTAAAATAGAGTATAGGGTAAGACTTCTTTCCATACATAATGAAAAAATTGCTAATTTTATAGGAGAAGCATATAGCGAAAATGATAAAAAATGTGAAGTAAGGTTTAGTGTTGCAATAATAGAAAAAACTGAGTTGGAAGACAAGGCAAGAGAAATAAGAAATCGAAGTGATGGCGAAAAGAAAAATGAAAAAATTAATAAATTTATGAAATTGCCAACCCTTAAAATAGGGAATCGTTTTTCTAAATTGCCAATCATTCAGGGCGGCATGGCAGTTAGAGTTTCATTGCATAATTTAGCTGGTAATGTTGCAAAAGAAGGTGGCGTTGGAATCATTGCGGTTTCTGGAATGAGTGACCCTGAC
>JALNZJ010000035.1:910-7490 GCA_023229485.1 bacterium
AAGGCAAGGGAGATTGCTGGAACGAATGGCATAATAGGAATAAATATTATGGGGGTTATTGGGCCGTTTCAAAAATTACTTCAAGCGGCGATGGAAGAAGGGATTGATTTAGTAATTCAAGGGGCGGGTTCTCGAAGTGATATTTTTGAAATCGCTAAGAAATACAATGTGCCAGTTTTTATAATTGCTTCATCAGCAAAAGTTGCTAAAAAAGCAGAGGATGCTGGGGCTAGTGCTGTTGTAATTGAGGGTTGTGACGCTGGTGGACATCTTGGATTTCCAGAAGGGCATCCTTTCAGGAAAACAATAGATATTATAAAAGAAACTGTCCAAACAATTAAAATTCCTGTGATTGCTGCTGGTGGAATATTTGATGGAAAAGATATTATTCAGATGCTTAGAGCGGGAGCTAAGGGAGTGCAAATGGCAACTCGATTTGTAGCAACTAATGAATGTGATGCGGATGACAAATTTAAACAAGCTTATATTTCCTCAAAAGAGGAAGATATTGTGATTATTAAATCTCCTGTTGGATTGCCTGGACGGGCTATTAAGAATTCTTTTGCCGAAAAGATTTTAAATGGAACGGCACCAAAAGTTAATATTTCTGAATGTGAAGGATGTATTGGTCCTGTGTGTAATAAAGCTTATTGTATTTTAAAGGCACTTGAAAATGCACGAAATGGTGATACGGAAAATGGGCTTATTTTTGCCGGAGCTAATGTTTTTAGAATAAAAGAAATTGTAAGTGTTAAAAAATTAATTGATGAGCTTACGGCTCAAGCTAATCAAATATTAGCGAAGGAACCATTAATCCAATAAAAAATTATGTTTGAAAATAACAGATTGGTAAAACTTTTAAATATCAAATATCCAATTATCCAAGGTGGTATGGCAGGAGTGTCTGAGTCGGTTTTAGTTGCGGCTGTTTCAAATGCTGGGGGCTTGGGTGTTATTGGTTCGGGATTTGCCTCTCCTGAGTGGCTTTTAGATGAAATACAAAAAACTAAAAAATTAACTGATAAGCCATTTGGAGTTAATCTTTTAATGCAAAATCCTAATGTGGCCGATTTGGTAAAAATTATTATAAAAGAAAAAATCGGGGTTGTGTTTACTGGAGGAGGTAATCCTTTAGCCGTTGCACCTTATTTAAAACAAGCAAAAATAAAAATTATCCCGGTTGTTCCAACAGTCAGACTCGCAAAAAAAATGGAGCAGAGTCAAATGGATGCTGTGGTGGTTGAAGGGTTAGAATCTGGAGGCCACATTGGCGAAAATACTACTTTTTGTTTGGTGCCTCAAGCTTCTAATATTATAAAGGATATACCTGTGATCGCGGCTGGTGGTATATATGACGATAGGACATTTGCTGCTGCGTTAATAGTTGGTGCTGAAGGGGTGCAGATTGGTACGAGGTTTATGGCAACAGAAGAATGTCAGATTCATAATAATTACAAAAATGCCATTGTTAATGCAACAGACGAAGACGTTGTTGTGATAGGAAGATTTACTGGCCATCCTATACGTGCAATAAAAAACAGACTTACGGAGAATATAAAGAAAATGGAAGAAAAAAATCCGTTTCCGGAAGAAATAAATTCGGAGAGATTTGCTGGAAATAAAGGTATGGAAAATATTGACTTAATGCCAATTCTTTCAGGGATTGATGCGGGTGGAATAGTGGAGATAAAAACTTGCAAAGAGGTGATAGAGGAAATAGTTTTTGGTGCCGAAAAAATATTGAATAGCGGGAAAAAATTATTAAATTAATAATTATGAATAAAATAACTTCGATATTTTGTAAGATTTTTTTGGCTCCAATCGTGAGTATTTTATTGGTTAAGAAGATATATGGAAAGAATAATTTTCCAAAGCGTAATTTTATTCTAGCCTCTAATCATCAAAGTTATTTAGATATTATTGTTTCGGCTTATGTCTGTGTGCCTAAAAGATTTACCTTTATCGGTCAAGTAGATAAAGGGAAGGGGTTGCTGCGTTTCTTAAGAGATTTTTTTTATTTTTTTGGAGGAGTTATTCCGCTTAATCGATTTAGTGAAGATTCAAAAAAAGAAGCAGTTGACTTAGCGATAGATTGTTTGAAAAGGGGATATTCTCTTATTATATACCCTGAAGGGAAGAGAAGTATTGATGGTAAAATAAACAAAGGTAAATGGGGAGTAGCAAAGTTATTTTTACAAACAGGTGTTCCGATTGTTCCGGCTAGTATTAGTGGGGCGTTTGAACTATTTCCTCCAAAAGGAAAATTGAGAATTAAAAGAAATGTTTTAATGAATATCGGCAAACCAATGTTTTTTGCTGAAGAATTAGAGAAAGTAAAAGGTTTAGATATTGATTCTGATGAGTATAAAAGAATTTGCATCCAGATTACTGACAAATTAATGGAATCAATAAAACAATTAGCTTATGAAAATAAATAAAGTTTTAATTGCAAATAGAGGAGAAATTGCACTTCGAATCATCAGGACTTGCAGGGAAATGGGGATTAAAACCGTTGCTTTGTGTCCTCAGAAAGGACAAGAAGATAATTTTTTAGAAACAAGACTTGCGGACGAATATTGCTTTTTGGATTCAGATGGCTCACAGGGATATCTTGATGGAAGGAAAATATTAGAGATTGCTCGTAAATATAAAGTTGATGCGATACATCCAGGATATGGATTTTTGGCTGAAAACTGGAAGTTTGCGTTTTATTGCAATAAATACAAGATAAAATTTATTGGTCCTGACTATAATGTTTTAAAAAGGTTTGAAGATAAAGTAGAAGCAAAAAAAATTGCAAAAAAAATTGGCATACCGACATTACCAGCTAGTGACTCTGCTATTAAGACAAAAAAAGAGCTTTTTGCTGCTGCAAGGAAAATTAAGCCTCCGTTTATATTGAAAGCTCAGCGAGGAGGAGGAGGAATGGGAATAAGAGTAATTGAAGGACAGGTTACTTCAGGAGAATTATTTGCTGCAACACTAAGTATACAAAAGCAAATGGCCATGGGATTTGCGGACATTGATTTCTTTTTGGAAAAGTACTTGCCATTAGCTAGGCATATAGAATTTCAGGTTTTATCGGATGGTGAGAATGCAGTTTATCTCGGGGAAAGGGATTGCACTATTCAGCGAAGGTTCCAAAAATTAATTGAGGAATCTCCATCACCTTTTATAAATGAAAATCTGCGTGAAAAGATGGGAAGCTGGGCAGTAAACATATGCAAAGAAGTAAAGTATCAGGGGGCAGCAACAGTTGAGTTTTTGGTTGATGATGAAAAGAATTTTTATTTTATGGAGGTTAATCCAAGGATTCAAGTAGAACATCCGATAACCGAAGCTGTTACTGGAATTGATATAGTAGAGCAGCAAATAAGAATTGCCCAAGGAGAAAAATTAAATTTATCACAAAAAGATATTGCAATAAATGGATGGGCGATTGAAGTTCGTATTAATTCTGAAGATCCTTTTAAAAATTTTCAGCCAGCCCCAGGCATAGTTAAAAAATATATTCCTGCTCAAGGACAAGGTGTTTTTGTACATAGCTTTCTTCATGATGGACAGCAGGTTTATCCATATTTTGATTCATTACTGGCAAAAGTAATTACTTGGGGTAAAACTCGTGATGAAGCAATTAATAAATTAAAAAGATCTCTTGATGAAACTATTATCGAGGGGGTTCCAACAACTATTCCATTTTTTAATTTAGTTTTGAGGAATGAAGATTTTTTGAAGGGAGATTTTCATACTAATTTTATTGAAAAAACTGGAATTTTGAATCAGCTAATTTGCAGTCCATTTTTGAAGACGGAAGAAAATCATTGTGATGACGTTGAAAAAGAGGATTTGGCTAATCTAGTTTTTACTATTTATAAAAATATAAAAAAAGAAAATTGTAAAAAACCAAGGAAGACTAATTCGGCATGGAAAAGTCCAATTAGGTTTTACGGTAGTTGATCCATATGAATTTCAATATAAAAATAAAAGAAAGAATTTATAGTATTAGGATATTAGAAAAAGGAAAGGGCGGTATTTCGATTAATATTGAAGGAAAGTCTTTTGATTTTGATTCGGTAAAATGTTCGGATGAGAAATGTGAAAGTATTAGTGATTTTGGGCAAGATCAAAAGATTTTACTTCAAAAGGAATTAAAGGCTTCAATTGCTGGAATTGTTTCTGAGATTTTTGTAAAAGAGGGCGATTCTATAAAACAGGGGCAGAAAATTTTAACTCTACTTGCAATGAAAATGGAAAATGAAATTATTGCTGAGGGGAATGGAAAAATAAAGAAAATACTTGTTTTGCCAAATCAAACAGTAAGAGAAAATGAAACTCTAATTATTTTTGTTTAAATATTTAACTTATGTCTGATTTAATAATAGAGTATGATTCATTGCCATCTACTAGCTTAAAAGCAAAGGAGTTGGTTATGGAAAAGTGTGATCCTTGGACAGTTGTTTTTTCTTTGGAGCAAACTCAAGGTCATGGAAAGTCTGGAGTTGGTTGGTTTTCTCCGAGAGGTGGTCTGTATTTTTCTATTATCCTTCCGCAGGCTAACATAAAAGATTTGCAGATTATTACTGTGCTTGCTGCATTTGTGGTAGCAAAAATAATAAAAGAAAATTTCGACTTGGAGGCAATGATAAAGCTTCCTAATGACATCTTGGTTAATAATAAAAAGTTTTGCGGAATATTAACAGAAAATATAATCAGTGGAGATAAGATTTTTTCGATTATTGGTGTTGGAGTTAATACCAATATAATGGATTTTCCTGAAAATCTTAATCCAATAGCGACATCTGTTTTAATAGAGGCCGGTAGGAAAGTTGATAATAAGAGTATTTTAGAAAAAATAGTTAACGAGTTAAAATCGTATTTTATAGAAATAAATAATTAATTTTTCTAATATGAAATTTGAAAAGCAGTTAAAAAAATTAGAATCAAAAATATTGGAACAAGCTGATAAAGCTTTTATTCAAAAACAGCATGATAAGGGAAAGCTTGATGCAAGAGAAAGGATAAATGAACTTGTGGATGAAGGTAGTTTTGTAGAATTGGATTCATTTATTGAGACTCGTTTTACTAATCTTGGATTAGACAAAAAAAGGTATTCGGGTGATTGCGTGGTTACTGGATTTGCAAAAATTAATGGACGACAAACTTATATTTATAGTCAAGATTTTGCAAGAAGTGGTGGAACTCTAGGTGAAATGCACGGTAAAAAGATTGTTAAAGTTATTGAGCTGGCACAAAAAACTGGCTGTCCGATAGTCGGAATTATTGATTCGGGTGGAGCTAGGATACAAGAAGGGGTTGCGAGCTTAGATGGATATGCTTCTATATTTAGAGCGATGGTTAAGGCTTCGGGAGTTATTCCTCAAATAAGTATAATGGTTGGACCATCGGCTGGCGGTGCTTGTTATGCTCCAGGCTTGTCAGATTTTATTTTTATGGTCGAAGGATTGTCTCAAATGTATATAACTGGTCCAGATATAATAAAAAGCGTTACGGGCGAGGATGTTAATTTTGAAAATCTGGGTGGAGCGACGATTCATTCTACTAAAAGTGGATGTGCACATTTCGTGTTAAAAAATGAGAAAGAGTGTTTTGGCAGTGTAAGGGAATTTTTAAAATATTTGCCTCAGAACAATACTGATGATTTTTTTGATCAGGGAGATAGTGACGGGCGTATCCTTGATAATATTTTGGATTTAATCCCCGAAGAGTATGAAAAAGGATACGATATGAAATTAATAATAAATGAAGTGTTTGATAAAAATTCTTTTTTTGAAGTCCAAAAGTCTTTTGCACTTAATGCTATTATTGGATTTGGAAAATTAAATGGCAATTCAATTGGAATTGTTGCTAATCAAACAAAATTTATGGCAGGAGTTTTAGATATTGACGCCTCGGATAAAATTGCTAGGTTCGTAAGATTTTGCGATGCTTTTAATTTGCCAATTGTTAATCTTGTTGATACTCCAGGATATCTTCCAGGAACAAATCAGGAGTATCAAGGAATAATACGACATGGAGCAAAAATACTTTATGCTTATGGCGAAGCAACGGTTCCTAAGATCAGTGTCATCCTGAGAAAAGCTTTTGGAGGGGCTTATATTGCCCTTGCATCGCGTGGACTTGGCTACGATAAGGTAATTGCTTGGCCAATGGCACAAATAGCTGTTATGGGTGCTGAGCAGGCCGTAAAGATAATTTATAAAAAAGAAATAGCAGAAAGTAAAAACCCAGAAAAGATTGAGAAAGAAAAAATTGAAGAAATAAAAGAAAAATTTCTAGATCCATTTGAAGCGGCAAAGCTTGGTCAGGTTGATATGATAATAGATCCAAAAGATACTAGAAAGATTATTATTCAGTGCTTGGAGTCGCTAGCGAATAAGAGGGAAGGGATTATACCAAAAAAGCACGGTACAATGCCGTTGTAAAAAGGAACATATAAAATTTAAAGCAGTGTCGTAATTCTTTTTTAAATGTTTTCCTTTTGCCATACACAAATTTTCTGCTGAAAATTTGCCTTACTTTATTTTCAGTCAAAATAAAAGGTGTCAAAAGGAAACATTTA